>JAKEHX010000010.1 GCA_022614795.1 Planctomycetaceae bacterium
GCAACAGGAAAATGGGGGACAGGAAAATGAGGAGCAGAAGGAGGAACACTGATCAACGCTGATCAACACTAACAGGGTCCAAATTGGGTCCTCTAGATTAGCGTTGATCAGTATTGATTAGTGTTCCAGCTCCCATTTTCCTGTCCCCCATATTCCTGTTACTACACGCTGCTCGCCCGCTGGTCCGTTCCGCGGGCCTGCTCTTGCTCGGCTGCTTGCTCGGCCAGGCGGATCTTCTGCTGGCGGTGTTTCTCGTGCGTTTCCAGGTCGAACCCGCCGTGGTGCGCCAGCCCCGCGACGCCCCGATACTGTGCCTGGCAGCGATAGCATTGCAGCAGGTTGCCGACCACGAGATAGAGCACGACGTCGATCAGGGCCGTGGCGAACAATACGCCATAGGTCCAAAGCGGCATGCGGTAGTACCAGAAGACCGAGCTGATCACAAAGCCCAGCGCGACGATCGCAACGCCCAGCGTCTGTGAAAAATCCTTGCGGATATAAAGCTCGGTGCTGGGGCAAACGAGGCACTGCCGCAGCTCATCGCCCGCGACCGCCCCTTCGCACACCGGCCATTTCGCCGGGCAGTTCGGGCAAGCCAGCTCGCGCGTGGCCGGGTCGAACTCAGCCTGGCCGATCTGGTCGCAGTGCGGGCAGCGGAAGGTGACGTTCATTGGGTCATTGTAGGAGAGTGAGTGGTGAGTGGTGAGTGGTGAGTTCAGAGGTCGGAGGCCAGAGTTCAGTGCCTGTACTGCGCACTTGGTACGGAGTACTGAGTACCAAGTACAGAGCACGAACCTCCGACGTGACCACTGACCTCCGACCTCTGACCTCCCACAAATCACCACTCACCACTCACTCCTCACCCGCTACAGCGGATACACCGCCTCAGCCGTGAGCAGTTGGCTCGTCAATTCGCCGATGAACGCCACGATCACACCGGCATACAACAGGCCCGTGGCGCTTTGCGTATTGGGAATCTTCAGCACCAGCCAGGTGAGCCACGCCAGGCAAAAGACGCCCACGATTCCCGCCAGCCAGCGCATCGCAACGAAGACCAGCCAGGTGGTCAGCGCGCTCCCCTCGCGGGTCGCGTGCCAGGCCAGCTCCATCCCCAGTCCGCTGCCGCAGACGATTGCCCGGGCAACGGTCGCCGCGGCCAAGAGCACAATCAGCCGCCGCAATGGCTGGAGCTTCATCGTCGGGGTATTCAGGTACCAATGCCCCAGCAGCATGGCCGTCGTCACCAGGCCCAAGAGCAGGCTGCTCGTCACGCGGTCGGCGATTTGCATCGTCACGGGCTTGGCCGGGGGCATGAACTGCGGATAAACGAGCGGCTCGAAGATCGGAAGGAGCAGGGCGGCCAGCGACAGGGCGGCCACGAGCCAGATCGCGAACTTCCCAGCCCGCCGCCGCTCATAGAGCCAGATCGACGCGCCGACGTAGCACACGATCGCCCCAATCAGGGCGCACGCCAGCTGCCAGTGCGAGAACGGGACGTGCGTCGATCTCACCTGCGGCCGCGAATAAATAGCCAAAAAGGCCACCGTCTCCAGGCCCAACAGCACCCACAGGTGTATGCGATAAAATCCGCTGGTGACCTGGTCCGAGCGGGTCAGCCCCATCGCCACGGCAACGCCGAAGATGAGGCGGAAGACGAACTCGACGAGGATTTGGCCGAACAAGGGGCGGGGAGGGCTGGGGGCTGGGGGTCAGGTTGCGCTCACATTTCATCTTGGCCGATTTGAGCCGAATCGGATAGCCAATCAGCTGCGCCAACGCGTGCACGCAGCGCCCCTAGACCCAAGTTGCTCTGCCCCAAACGGCTCGTTAGTCTGTGAGTTCGACATTTCGTTTCTTCCGCGGCAACGTTGGGGCCATCAAGCGTGCCCATCGATTTCACTTGCACGAGCTGCCGCCATCCGTTGCACGTTCGCGACGAACTTGCCGGCAAGCGCGGCAAATGCCCCAAGTGTCAGACGGTCCTCGAAGTGCCCAGCGCCACGCCCGATTCGCGCAGGGACCCGGACCTACAGCGGCGCGCGGTTGCTGCCGCGCGCTGGACGGGATCGGCGGTATCCATGCCCGTCAAGCCCGCGCCCAAGCCTGTCCCTTCCAACGCGACGTCAGCCAGCCCAGCAGCGGCCAGCCCAGCCGGACCTGCAGCCGCCAGCTCCGCAACTGCCGCGCCAGCCGTGCCTGCGCCCAAGGTTGCCACGGCGCGGGCCGCGGGAATGCCCGCGGCAGCTCCAGTCTCGGCTCGACAGGGCCAGCGAAGCGGGACAGCAAAACCGCTGCCTGTTGCTGCCGCGATTGTCGCCAGGTCCGCGGCAGCGGCCCCCACGCCATCATCACCTTCGCTTTCGCCTGCCTTACTCTCGCCCGATCAGCGTCGCAACCTGGTCATGGCAGGTTTCGTGGGCCAGATGGCTCGCGCGCCGGTCTCGCCGGCCTATCGCCTGGGGATTCTGCTCACGGCGCTGTTCATGATCCTGCTGCCGATTGTCTATGTCGGCCTGATTTGTCTCGTTGGCCTGGCGATTTACTGGCACCTCACCAATAACCACGTGATCCTTGGCCAGGTTCGCGGCCGGGCGTCGGTGATCGCATTTCTCATCTATCTGGCGCCCGCCTTCATCGGCAGCGTCATGGTCCTGTTCATGATCAAGCCGCTGTTTGCCGCGGCGGCCCGCGAGCCGCGGCGCCGCAGCGTGACCATGCACAGCGACCCGCTGCTGTTTGACTTCGTCGAGCGGATTTGCCAGCTCGTCGGCGCGCCCATGCCCCGCCGGATCGACATCGATTGCGAAATCAATGCCGCCGCTTCGTTTCGCCGCGGCTGGTTGAGCGTGCTCCTGGGGCGCGACCTGGTGCTGACCATCGGCATGCCGCTGGCCGCCGGGCTCACGCTTCAGCAGTTCGCCGGCGTGCTCGCCCACGAATTCGGCCATTTCAGCCAAGGGACCGGCATGAGATTGACCTACGTCATCCGCTCGATCAATGCCTGGTTCGTCCGCTGCGTCTATGAGCGGGACAGTTGGGACGATTGGCTGGCCGGCGCGACCGACGAGCTTGACGTGCGGCTGGCGGTTGTGGTCTATGCGGCACGGGCCGGCGTCTGGCTGACGCGCCGCGTGTTGTGGGGGCTGATGTTTCTTGGTCACGTGGTAGCGGGATTTCTGCTCCGGCAAATGGAGTTCGACGCCGACCGCTACGAAACGCGCCTGGCCGGCAGCCAAACGTTCGCCGAAACGTGCCGCCGCTTGCGATTGCTCGGTCTCGCGTGGCAGAAGACCCAGCACGACATGGGCGAGCACTACAGCGAGGGCCGCCTGGCCGACAACCTGCCCAAGCTGCTCTTGGCGAATGCTCGCCAGCTCCCCGCCGACGCCCACAAGTTCCTCGCGGAGCTGATCGATAAGTCGTCCACGAGCTGGTTCGACAGCCATCCCGCCGACAAGGACCGAATTGCCGCCGCGGCAGCCGAACAGGCCCCGGGCGCCTTCCGCAGCCAGTTGCCCGCCAGCATTTTGTTCGACAACTTCGACGCGGCCGGCAAGAACGTCACGTGGGATTTTTACTGTGCCGCGTTCGGCCAGATGGTGCAGGCCAGGTCGCTGTTTCCCACCGACGAGCTGCGCGCGCGCCAGGGACAGGCCGAGGCGGCCGACGAAGCCCGCGACCGTTATTTCGCCGGCGGCTTCAGCAGCTTGCGCGCGTTGCGCCTGCCGGTCATGCCCGCCGGCCGCACGCACGCTGCCGCCATCTGGCGGGAAGAGCTGGCCCAGGCCCGCCGCGCTCTGGAAAGCGGCGCACCGGCCTATCGCGCCGCGCTTGCGTCGTTTACCAAGGCCGACAAGCGCCTCGTCCAGGCGCGCCAGGCCCGCGCGCTTTACATGAGCGACGTCGGGCTGCAAAAGGACCACTTCGAGGACCCGCCCGCTTCGGGCGCCGAGGCCACTCGCCAGCGCGACCGGACCATGGCGGAACTGGCCCGCCTCGACCAGTCGCTCGTGCCGCACGAAGAGACGCTCGGCCGCCGCCTGCGAGGCGGCCTGATTCTGCTTTCCGATCCGGAGCTGGCCGGCCGAATTCCTGATGCGGAGCCTTGGCGACGCGATATCGCCGCGATCTTGCCGATCCTCTCGCAAATCGCCAGCAATCACGCCAGCATCCTGGAGCTGCGCACCAATAACGCCGTCCTCGCCGCTCTGCTCGGCCACCTCGACGGCCATGAGCGGCACGAGCCGCTGATCCGCGAAATCATCGACTGCTCGCGCCGCGTGCGCGAGGAGCTGTCCGCTCTTCGCGGACTCTTCGCTCATACGGAATATCCCTTCGACCATGCCGGCGGGCAGGTGACGGTCAGCCAGTTTCTGCTCAAGTCGATTCCTCAGCCCGACGAGGTCGGCGAGATCTTCCATGCGGCCGACCAGCTGCTGGGCAATCTCATGTCGCTCGGCGCGCGCGCTCAAAGCCGCCTCTGCACTATCGCCGAGGCCGTCGAAGCCGCGCTGGGCTACCAGCCGCTGCCTGCACCGCCCGCCAAGGAATCCTCGTAAAGCTCGCCGCCAAATTCGCCGGTCTGCCGCTATAGACTGGCCGCGCCTTGAATTACATTGGTGGGCGTCGCACCCTGCCTGCTGCCTGCTTTCTCAGGAGCCGACGCGTGTCTCTCAAGATTACCTGTTCCAAATGCGCGCACACGCTCAAGGCCAAAGACCAGCTGGCCGGCAAGAAGGTGATGTGCCCCAAGTGCCAGGCGATCCTCACCATTCCGGCCAAGCCCGGCGCGCCGGCGACGCCCGCCCCGCGTTCGTTTAGCACCTCTCGATCAACCGCCGGAACGGCCGCGCCGCCGACCCCTTCGATCAGCCGCGAGCAGATCCTGGCCGCCTTTCAAGGCCAGTTCGCCCTGCCGCGGGTCTCGTTTGGCCGCAGGCTTGGCACGCTGCTGGTGCTGGCCGTCCTGTTCGTCCTGGTCCTCGTTTATCTGGCGATGCTCGTGGGCGTCGGCTGGCTCATCTATTGGCTGGCGACGCACGACTTTGCCTCGTCGATTCCGCCGGCCGGCGTCACCTTGGCGCTAGCCGCCGCGGTGTTCGCGCTGCTGTGCCTGTTGCGGCCCCTCTTCATGCCGCAGCAGCGGCCGCACAAGGAATATGCGCTTCAAGAGGCCCAGGCCCCGGCGCTAGTGGAGCTGATTGCACAAATTGCCAAGCGGCTCGACGCCCCGCCGCCCGCCGCCATTCAGGTCGAGTGTTCGCCCCGCCTGGCAATCGACCGCGCGGGGCGCAAGCTGACGATCGGACTGGGGCTGGTTGCCGGATTGACCGTACAGCAATTGGCCGGGCTCATCGCGGGCCTGGTGGCCCAGAATCGCCGCAGCGCCCCCAGCGGGCAGACCAACTTGATTCGGGCGATCAACGGCTGGCTGTGGCGCTCGGTCTATCAGGCCGACCGCTTCGAGCGCTGGATCACGCGCGTCAATTTGCGCCCCGGCATTCACCTGGGCCGGCTCGTGCTGCCGCTGCGGCCGCTGAGTTTTCTGGCCCGGGCGGCTTTGTGGATTCCCATGTTCATCGGCAACACGGTGGCGGCGGCCCTGGTGCGGCGCACCGAGTTCGACGCCGACGTGTGCTCGGCCCGCCTCGTCGGCAAACAGACCTTCGCCCAGAACATCCAATGGGTGAAGATCATCGAATACACCTGGGAGGGAATCCTTCCCGAGCTGGCGTTCCTCTATAAGGAACAGTGTCTGCCGGACAGCCTGCCGCACGAGCTGGCCGCGCGGCTCCGCGAAATCACGCCCGAGCTGGCCACGGCGCTGATCCAGTCCGTGATCAAGGCCGAGGAAATCCCCTTCGACAGCCGGCCCAGCGACGAGGAGCGTCTGAGCGTCGTCGCCGCCGAGCCGGCCAGCGGCGCGATGAAGTGCCCGCTCCCTGCGTCCGCCCTCTGGACCGACTTTGGCAAACTGGCCCGCGACACGAGCTTTGACTATTATTCTGCCGCCTTTGGCGCACAGCATCTCAAGACCGCCCTGCGGCCGGCGGGATGACGAATTTCGAATTTCAAATGGCGACAAC
>JAKEHX010000663.1 GCA_022614795.1 Planctomycetaceae bacterium
GACAGGCTGTGAGCCGTCGACCCCACCGGCGTGCTGACGATCAAGCCGTCGCAAGCATAGGTAGTTGCCAATTCTGCGTCAACGTAAAGATCGGCGTTGAGCATGGCAAACGGGGGCCCGGCGAAGATCGCCGTCTCATTCAGGCCCAGCGTCTCGGCTACCACCTGCCCGTCGCGCCACACCGAGCAGCGGAACATCAGGTGCTCGACGATCCGCACATCGCCAGCCGCCACCTCCGGCAGCACTCGCGCTAGCTCATCGGGGCCGATTCCCGCCAGAAATCCCAGTTTGCCCAGATTGACGCCGAGAATGGGAATCTGACCGTCCCGCATTTGCAGGGCCGCCCGCAGGATCGAGCCGTCTCCGCCGAGGACGATGGCAAAGTCGGCGGCTGCTTGGCCGAGGTCCTCGCGGAAGAAGAAATCGGCCAGGACCACGTCAACGTGCTTTTCGATCAGCGGCCGCAGCGACTCGACCGCGGCCAGCACGTGGTCGCGCCCGCCCGAGCCAAGCAGCAGCACGCGCGGTTTGGCGGGTGCGCGGGCGGCCCACGGAGTGGTTAGCGCGGCAGGGGGAGACTTTGCCATGGCAGGCTGGCCGGATGCAATTTTGGGCCGACGGACGTATTCTACACTGGCCTGGTGACGTTCCGCAGACCGAAATGTTGATGCAATCCGATGACGAGCGACTCGCAAGCCCTCAATGACGGCTGGTCGGCGCCCGGCGACGCAGAAGACGCCGTGGCGACGCCGGGCCAGCCGGCGGGGACCACGATCCAGATCGAGCGGTTCGCCGACGGCATTTCGATTACGGTGCCGCCCGCTGGGCTGTGGGGCAACGGGCTGTTTGTGTTTGGTCTCGTGTGGACTGTGGTCGTGGCCGTATTGACGGTGATGTTTGTGACCATCGCTCATGCAGCCAAGCCGGGCGAGGGCGTCTGGATTGCGTACCTCGTCATGTCGATCTTTTGGCTGGCGGGGATTGCACTGCTAGTGGGTGGCATCAACATGGGCCGGCGACAGGCAGGTCTGGCGGTAGCGGGAGGCACGCTCATGGTTCTCCAGACCGGCCTGTTCGGCAAGAAACATCGCGAATGGCCATTGGCGGAGATTGCGGCGATCAGTCTCGGCCCGACCGGATTGGAAGTGAATGACGTTCCCGTGCTCGAACTGCAAATCCACGACACCGACGGCCGCAAGGTTGGCCTGCTCGGCGGCCGGACGAACGACGAACTGGCGTGGCTCGCATACGAGCTGCGCCAAGCGGCGAAACTGCCGGAGTCCAAATAGACAAATCGAAGTGGAGCTGATCATGGCCACAGCCTGGCAACGTCGCGAAATGCTTCAATCAGCGGCCTTGGGTGCGGTTGCGCTCGCCCTACCCGCGGCGCATGCCGCCGAGCCGACAGGCGGCAAGATCAAGATCGGGCAAATCGGTGTGGGCCACGCCCATGCCAACAAGCTCGGCGTCTATCGCAATTCGTCCGACTACGAAGTACTCGGCATCGCGGAGCCCGACGCGCGGCTGCGCGAGCAAGCTCAGGACTTGCCGGCCTATCGCGATTTGCCCTGGATGACCGAGGAGCAGCTCTTGAACGTGCCGGGACTGCGCGTCGTCACGGTCGAGACCCGCGTCCGCGACCTGTTGGCCACGGCCCAGCGATGCATCGATGCCGGCAAGCACGTCCACCTCGACAAGCCGGCGGGCGACTCGCTGCCGCGGTACCGGGCGCTTCTTGCCGCGGCCGAGAAACAAGAGCTGCTGGTGCAGATGGGCTACATGTTTCGCTACAGCCCAGCGGTCGTGCTGCTGCGCAAATTCCTCAAGGAAGGCTGGCTGGGCGACCTCTTCGAGGTCCACACCGTGATGAGCAAGGTCGTGCCGCCTGCCGATCGCAAGAAGCTGGCCGAATTTCGCGGCGGGATCATGTTTGAGCTGGGTTGCCATGTAATCGATCTGGTGGTCGGCGTGCTTGGCAAGCCCGAGCGCGTGCATCCCTTTCCGCGGACGAGCGGCACGCACGACGATGGCCTGGCCGATAACATGCTCGCGGTGCTCGAGTACAAATCCGCGACAGCTACGGTCAAATCGGCGGCGATCGAAGTGGACGGCGGTTCGCGGCGGCATTTCGTCGCCTGTGGTTCAGCCGGCACATTCCACATCCAGCCGCTCGACGAGCCGAATGTGCGGCTGACGCTCGATCGCGACCGGGGCGAGTACAAAAAGGGGACGCAGGAGGTCCGCTTCGGCAACTACGAGCGCTATGTGGGGGACGCCGCCGACATGGCCCGCATCCTTCGCGGCGAGAAGGAATGCGACTACAGCTACGCGCATGACCTGGCGGTGCAGGAGACGGTGCTCGTGGCGAGCGGAATGCCCGCGGCGTAGGTGCATGAGCCATGCGAAATGCACCACTGCCGACATAATCTTGCGGACCATGGCGGGTCATGGTGCATTTCGTTGCACTCATGCACCCACCCCTGTGAAGCTGTCACGTTTTTCCCGAGAGATATTGCTCTTCCGCCTGCTAGCACGAAAGGCAGAAACGCAGTAAGTCGCGGAAAAGACCAAATGACAGCTTCACAGGGGTGACTCATGCACCCTACGGTTACCGCTCCACGCCGGCCCATGTCTGATGTGTCGCGAGCATCTTCTTCACGGCTTCGCGGACGACGCTGGCGGGCAGAGCATAGCTCTCGACGCGGCCCGCCCGGGCGATATTAATGCCCACCGCCTTGCCGTCAAGATCGACGATCGGCCCGCCGCACTCCGACGGCTTGAGCACCGAATCGTGCTGGATGACCGACGCGAACCCGTAGCGCCGCTCGGAAAGCTGGCCACCCAGGCTGTTCTGGAACTCGGCCCGGTTGTCCTCCATGTCAAAAATCTTGGCCAGGCTGCCGAGCACGGCCGTCTTCGTCAACTCCTGATTGCCGCGCTTGATGACCAGCTCGACCTGCTCTCCCGGGCGATAGCCGCGAATCATCTCGATCAACTTCACGCGGTCTTCGGTGTCCTTGCCGTTGACCTTGACGATCACATCGCCGACTTGCAGTCCCGCCTTCTGGGCTGCGCTCCCATCGACTACTTGATCAATTCTGGCAGGCTTGGCAATGTCGGCGAGCTGGATGCCCAAAGCGCCTGGCGGCGCCACGATGCGCCGCGGACTGACGCTGAGCACGCCGATCGCCACCGGATCGCGCGACAGGCCGGGAGTCACCAGCCAACTGCCGACGGCAGGCGGCTCGCCGTCGCTCCACGCAATGACCGGCAGATCCTTCGCATCGATCTTCAGCACCGCCAAGTCGAGGTCCTTGTCGCTGGCAACCACGGTCGCCGGATACTTCTTCCCGGGTGCATTCAGCTGGCACTGGATCTTACCATCCAGCTCGCTGGCCTTGGTCACTATGTACCCGCTCGAATCGACGATCGTGCCCAGGGCCGCGGTGTGGTTGTTGCAATAGACCTGCACCGTGCTGTTGGCCGGGGCGGCGACAGCATCGCGAAACGCTGCCAGCACTCTGGGGTGCAATCGGTCTTGTGAAAAACCAAAGCCGGGCTGGAGCAGGAGGACGAAACTCGCCGCCATCGAGAGGGC
The DNA here is from genome assembly GCA_022614795.1 of Planctomycetaceae bacterium. Taxonomy (GTDB): domain Bacteria; phylum Planctomycetota; class Planctomycetia; order Pirellulales; family Pirellulaceae; genus CAYLLN01. The sequence continues at coordinate 3,599 of JAKEHX010000663.1, forward strand.
AAATCTGCTGATGCGTCGTGACATATTTGCTCGTGCTCCCCGTATCGATCGCTTCGCAGCCGGGACGATTACCGGAAGGTCCAATCCTAATCCTTCCGTCCGATCCTGATTGTCAGGGCTATGGTTTCGTCGCCCCGTTTCACTTCGACGCCCATCTTTGCGCCCGGCTGGCACTTCTGCACTTCGGCCGACAGCGACGCAAAGTCAGTGATCGTGACGCCGTCGAATTTGGTGATGATGTCGCCCGGCTTGAGGCCCCCCTTCTCCGCCGGGGAGTCGGGATTGACCTTGGCCAGCCTGGCTTCGGTGGTACCTTCCTCGCCGACTACACCCAACCATGGCGTTTGACCTGGGTAATGACCCCATTCCTCGGCCTTCTTGAGCCGCTCCCACGTTTCCTGGAACGTGCCTACCGGAACGTGCATGTTGGCTGTCAGGCCGGTCGCGATGCGGCTGTTGATACCGATCACTTTGCCTTGCATGTCGAACAGCGGCCCGCCGGAATCGCCCCCCACGAGCGTGCAATCCGTGGTGATCGATTCGCTTCCCGTGATGGCGAGCACCCGCCCCAGCCTCAGCACCGGCTTGCGGTCGCTCTGATAGCCGCCGGGATGGCCCATCGCCAGGCACCACTGGCCTTCGTTGACGTTTTTGGAAAGGCCCATCTCGGCAAACGGAAGATCGGCGGCATCTGTGATTTTCATCAGCCCGGCATCGAGCGTGCGGTTGAGACCCAGCGTCTTCCCCTCGCGTTTCGTGCCGTCAGCGAGATAGAAGATGACATCTTTGTTGGGCCTGCCCGCCACGTGAGCAGCCGTAAGCACGTAGCCGTCCTTGCTGATGATCACGCCGCTGCCTTGGGCCCGGCCCACCTCGACGCCCACCGTGCATTTCATCAGTTGATCGGTCAGCGAGCGGACATGGGCCTGCATCGCCTTGAGATCGGCGACGCCCATCGGAGTGGCCCCGGCCAGCAGGCGATTGAGGCTGTCCTTGGCGGCATCGGCAGGCGTTGCGGTAGCGTTATCGGCCGCCACCGAGGGAGCAGCGAGGGGCGTGACGAGAAGCCCCACTGCCAAGGTTGCACTCGCGACTGCTTTCCATAAGCCCGATGACCGCCTGACCATTTCACTCCTCCCGTAAATCGCCTTCTAACAACCGTCCCGGTTGTCGCCGGACGCCTTATCCTACGATTACGATGAATCGCATCTTACCTGATTCGGTTTCGGAACACCCCTAAATTGTCTTCTTAATTCTGCCCGATTGCTTGCCGGTAGGCAAACGGCATTCCGCGGCAGGATTGAGCCATCCGTCCGCGAAAGTCGTTGCCACTGGCCGACTTGCGTGAATCGGACCCAACCGGCAAACTCGCTATATCTGGTGAAGTTTTCGCCTCCGAGCGTCTAAATCTCCATCAGCCAGGCTTCCCGGCCAGTCCGCTGCTTCACTATTCATGTCTATTATTCACAGCCGGTCCAGCTATGGCAAAACTTATCTTCGGCTGCGGCTACCTCGGATTGCGGGTGGCGCGGCTGTGGAAAGCGGGTGGGGACAAAGTCCATGCGGTCACCCGATCCACCGAGCGCGGCGCGGCACTGGCGACGGAGGGACTCGCTGCGATCGTGGCCGATGTGACCGATCCATCGCAACTCGTTTTGCCGCAAGACGTTGAAACGGTGCTGTGGGCCGTAGGTTTCGATCGATCGTCGGCGACTGGAAAGTCGAGCGCGGCGGGCGCTCATGCGATCCAGGACGTCTATGTCAGCGGCCTGGCCAATGTGCTTCGCGCATTGCCGCAATCGGTCGGCCGTTTCATCTACATCAGCTCGACCGGCGTTTACGGACAAGTTACCGGAAGCGAGGTGGACGAGGACTCCCCCTGCCGGCCGACGCGCGAGGGGGGTCGGGCCTGCCTTGCCGCGGAAGAGCTGCTGCGGGCCAGTCCCTTCGCCGATCGCACGATCGTTCTCCGCCTGGCGGGGATCTACGGCCCCGATCGGATTCCGCGCAGCAGCGACCTCGCGGCAGGCCGGCCGATCGACGCCCACAGCGATGGTTGGCTGAATTTGATCCATGTCGATGATGCTGCCCGGATTGCCCTGCTCGCCGAGCAAAAGGCCCGGCCGCCGAAGCTCTACGTCGTCTCCGACGGCCAGCCGGTGGTGCGCGGCGACTACTACCGCGAGCTGGCCCGCCTGCTCGGCGCCCCGCCGCCGCGCTTCGTCGAGCCGCCGGCTGATTCTCCCGCCGCGGCCCGGGCTGGCAGCGACAAGCGGGTCAACCCGCGGCGGATGTTGGCAGACCTCTCCCCTGCCCTGCTATATCCGAGTTATCGCGAGGGGCTGGCAGCGATCTGTAGGACGGATTTGTAATCCGTCGCGCTCCGTAAGACAGATTTCCATTCCGTCCGTATTCGTAAGACGGATTTCCAAACCGTCCGCATTCGTGGGACGGATTACAAATCCGTCCTACCGCATCACATCCGCAAACGCCGTTTGCAATTGCTTCAGTCCCTTCTCGCCCGACAGCCCTTCCACGACCACATTCACCCGCACCTCGCTGGTATTGATCATTTCCAGGTTGATCCCCGCCTCGGCCAGGGCCTTGAACATGCGGATCGCCACGCCGGTGTGCGTCCGTAGACCGACGCCGCTGACCGAGAGCTTGGCGATGATCGGGCTGGAGCTGACCCCTTTGCAACCCAGATTCTGGGCGATTCGCCGAGCCGCATCGACGCTCTTAGAAAGCTGATTCTGCGGCACCGTGAAGCTCAGCGTCGCCGAGCCGCCGATAGACGGATGGCCCCCCGCTGCCGGATGACTCTGCACGATCATATCGACGAACACGCCCGCCGCCGCCACGTCCTCGAACACCTTGGCCGCGATGCCCGGCTTGTCGGGCACTCCGCTGATCGTCACGCGGGCCTGCGTGTTGTCGAGCGAGATCTCGTCGATCGTCAGGTCCTCCATGTTCATGCTCTGGAGCCGCGACACGATTTCGGCCGCGTCGCCGGCCGCCGCATGCGGCGTCAAGGGACGGATGGGCGAGTGCGGCTCTTCGTCGAGCGAGAACGCATGATGGACGATCCGCAGCGCCTCGGCGGCCCGGTCGCGGCTCACGAGCACCGAGATTTTGATCTCGCTGGTCGTGATCATCTGGATGTTGATCCCCGCGTCGGCCAGCGCGCGGAACATCTTCTGGGCGACGCCCGTTTGCCTGGCCATTCCTAATCCCACCACCGAGACCTTCGCCACCTGGTCGTCGCTGGCGATCGCTTCGGCCCCAACGATCAGGTCCGCGTCGCGCACCGCGTCCAGAGCCGCGGCCAGCTCGTTCTGCGGCACGGTGAACGAGATGTCGGCTTTGCCCGACTCCCCCACGTTCTGCACGATCATATCGACCGAGATGTTCTTGGCCGCGATCCGCGCGAAAATCTCCAGGCTCGTGCCGGGCTTGTCGGGCACGCCCTGCACGGTGATCAGGGCCTCGTCCTTCGTGATCGCCGCCCCACTCACCGGCAAGTCCGGCCGCTCCGGCTCCGCGACGATCATCGTCCCCGGCTGGTCGGTGAAGCTGCTCCGCACGTGAATCGGCACATCGAATTTCTTGCCGAACTCGATGCTCCGGCTGTGCATCACGCCCGCCCCCAGGCTGGCCAGCTCCAGCATCTCGTCGTAGCCGATGCGGCCCACGCGTCGGGCCTCGGGCACAACTCGCGGATCGGTCGTATAGACGCCGTCCACGTCGGTGTAAATCTCGCAGGCATCGGCCCGCAGCACCGCGGCCAGGGCGACCGCCGTCGTATCGCTGCCGCCGCGGCCGAGCGTGGTAATGTTGAAATGGTCGTCGATCCCCTGAAAGCCGGCGGCGATGACGATGTTCCCTTCGTCGAGCAGCTTCCGTAGTCGGGCCGTCTCGATCGACCGGATGCGGGCCTTGCGGAACGTGCCGTCGGTCTTCACGCCGATCTGTGCCCCGGTGAGGCTCACCGCCTGGTGCCCTAGCGAATGAATGGCGATCGCCATCAGGGCCACGCTCACCTGCTCGCCGGTCGAGAGGAGCATGTCCATCTCGCGGGCCGGCGGCTTGTCGGTGATCTTTGCGGCCAAGTCCAAGAGGTCGTCAGTCGTGTCGCCCATGGCGCTGACCACCATGACGACCTGGTTCCCCTCTTGCTGGGCGCGAATCGCCCGCCTTGCCGCCCGCAGGATCTTCTCGGGATTTGCGACACTCGACCCGCCGAATTTTTGAACAATGAGGGGCATGGGAGGTAAGTTGAAGTCCGTTGTATCCCGGCGCCGTGCCTGCATGGATGGCGGCCGGCGAGCACTGCTACTTAGTACTTGGTACTTGGTACTTACTACTTGGTCCAGACCGGACGCTGGCGGCAACATTAGGCCTGGCGTATTGTCAATCACATTCTGAACCCCCTCGCCCCCAGCCCCCAGCGCTCAGCCCCATGTCCTCCGAATTTCCCTACCCCGGCGGCGTGCCCCAGCCCAGCAGCCAGGAATTCCCTGCCGACCCCTGGAATCCGCTCGTCGCCGCCCGCTGGTCGCAGGACCTGTGGCTGCATGCCGTCGCCGTCTCGGGCAACGACCGCCGCTGCGCCATCCTGCTCGCCGATGGCGCGACTCAGGAGGTCTCGCGGGCCAGCGTCGTGGCCGTGCCGATCCGCCCGGTTTTTCAAGTCGGGCACGAAGTCCTGGCACGCTGGCGCAATCCGTCGATGTTTCCAGGCACGATCACCGCCATCGGCCCGCTGGGGAACACCGTCGCCTGGCACGACGGCGACACGCCCATCGCTGTGCCGCTCGGCTCGCTCACGTTCCTCGAGTGGTGCCAGACGACGGAGCCGGCCAGCGGCCCGCCCCCGGGCAGCGCCGCCAAAATGGAGCTCAAGCCGCCGATCATCCCGGTGCCGGAGATCGTGCCCGGCGCCTGGGCCGCCGTCCACGACCGCCGCGGCTACTGGATCGCCAGCGTCGAGGCCGAGGTCGATGGGGGCTACAACGTCCGCTTCACCGACGGCTCGCGGGCCACAGTGCCC
>JAKEHX010000664.1 GCA_022614795.1 Planctomycetaceae bacterium
GAAGAAGCGGCGGGGTGGAGAGAATCGAACTGAGAGGTTGTGAATCTTTCGTAGCTGAAGTCGCCAGACTTCAGGTTTTCCGCGGATTCGGAACTCTGGCGAGTTCCGCTACGGGATTCATTCACAACCTCTGAGTTCAAGGTTCAAATGTGGCCGCCTACATGGCTTGAGCGGCCGACAGATTCGCGGCGGCTGAAGGTTGCAGCATGGCCAAGAGTGGCCGGAAGTGGGTCGCATAGCTGCTTACCAGCGGCGTCGCCAACCGCATGGCCAGCGGGCTGGTTCCCTCGACGACCCACCTGCCGCCCGTCAGCCGGCAGCCGGTGAGCAAGAGCTGACGGGTCTGCTCGGCGTGGACGGTTGGGGTGCCCTGCCAGACGACCTTTGGCTGCTCGCCGGGCGTAAAGAGCACGAGCCGCTGGCCGACACCCAACAGCCACAGGCCACCCTCGAAGTCCTTGTGCTGGGCGCCATCGGGCCAGTCGAGCGTCGCGCCGCCGTAGAGGAACCGTGCCTGCTCGCCTGGTTCCAGCAAGTCGAGCGCGGCCCGGGCAACGGCTCCGGCAAACTTCCGCGTCTGCGCGTCGCTGGCCAGCCGCTGGGCGAAAAGGCCCGTGTAATGTTTCTCCAGCAGGGCCTGCATCGACTTCGGCTCGCGGCGCAAATAGGCCGCGATGTCGGCCAGCGCCGTTTCGGTGGCGGCATCGCGCGGCGTCACGCGGGCATGCAGCATCGCCAAATCATCGAGATAAACACCGACCAGGTCGCCATCGGGATCGAGGTCGGGATGCTCGAAAAAGAACGGCGGATTCTCCGCCAGGCTGGCCAGCAATTTCGCCCGCTCCGCCTCCGCCAGTTCCGCGATCAGCCGCGACGCCCCCAGATGCTCGCGCAGATCGCCCGCCTCGAGCTGCTTCGTGGCGATCAGGAAGCTGGCGAGCGAGCGAATGCCGTCGGTCACCTGGTCGTGGACCGTGGCCGCCGTCGGTCCCATCGCGACCGCCATCTTCACCCCCAACCGGTCTTCAGCCGCCTGTTTCCACTTTTGCACGCGGTCGGCTGCCTTCCCGTGTACGAACGCGGCGAGGAATTTTTCGAGGCGCGAGGCGATCGCGTGGCGCTCGTCGGTTTTCAGCAATTCGGCGGGCCGGTATTGCTGCGGGCGGGCCGATTTGTGGTTGGCCAGCGAGCGGTAGAGGAAAATCCGGTCGTATTCGCTGCGCAGCTCCAGCGTGCCGACTTCGCGCAGGGCGTGCGACAAGCTGTCGCGCGACAGCGGGAACTGGGCGAGCAGCTCGGTCAGCTCGGCGGCATAAATCCAATTCGGATCGCGGTGGCGAAAATCGCCGCCATAAACGCCGGCCACTTCGTAACCGATCGCGCGGACCAGGTTCGACAAGAGGGCCAGAGCCTGCCGATTCACAAGGTGCGTCACCACGGCCTTGGCCCCGCGCTGGCTGAGCGAGCCGACGAACCACCAGGCCCCCAGCGTCAGCGGATTGGCCCCCAGCGCGAACCGGCCGAGGTACCAGGCCGCGTTGACGTATGGCCAGTAGGGCTCGGAGGTCTTATACATTTGCCACGCCTTGACCGCGTTGCGGACGTAGCCGTAGAGCGCGGCGAGGCTGGCGTCCTTGACGTTCAGCGGCAGCTCGTCGAGCACCACGAGCACTTGCAGGGCCGCCCGGCCCGCGCCGCGTACCAGGCGGGCCATGCTCGCCTCGAGCAGCGGGCTGTCGATGTCGGGCCGATAGATGCGGACGACTTTGTGAATCAAGGCGTACGCGTCGTCGCGGATGATCGTCGCTTGAAGCTTGCCATCGACGAGGTATTTGTTCGCCAGGATGTGCTCGTAGAGCAGCTTCGTTTCGGCCTTGAGCAGGTCATTGAGCTGGCGGTCCTTGCGGGCCAGGTCGGCCAGGTCGGCGTCCACCGTAGTCGTCTCGCTCCGCGAGACGCCACCCTCACGCGGAGCCGACCCGCCAAGCGGGTGCCCCGGACTACGGTGCAACTCCACCGGCTGTGGGAACTCCATCCACTCCTGATAGGCCAACAAGCGGTTCGCCAGGGCCTGCTCGCGGCGCTCGACCTTCGCCGCTTGCTCCGCCAGCTCCTGCTCGACGGCCCGGCGCAGCTCCTCGACCTGGGCCCGGTCGCTGGCGATCTTCAGCTCATCCTGTTCCAGCCGCCGCCGCACGGTTTCCAATGCCACTTCGGTCTGGCTGAGCTGCCGGCGGAACCAGAACACCGCGGCCAGCGACACCAGCCCGGCGATGTAGAGCAATACCTGCCACCAGCCGAGGCTCGCCCGATTGGCGATCGCGACGCACCACACGGCGAGTGCGCCGGCGGACACGAGGGCGATCGGGATGGGATGCCAGCGGTGGGAAGCCGCGCCTTGAGAAGCCACGCCTTGAGAAGCCATAGTGCAATTGTAGCCGCGCGATATCATCTTCCAGGGCGAATTCGCGGTCGCCATACAACAGTGCGAGAATAGCCGCCCAGCGGTCCCGATTCAAATTCACGCCTCATGTTGGAAATCAACGCACAAACGGCTGCCGGCTACCTGCGCGAGCGCGGGCATGTCGGCCCGCACGAGCCTATTGACGTTGCCGAGCTGGCGGGCGGCGTGTCGAACGTCGTGCTGCTTGTCACGTTGCCTGAGCGCGGCGAGCGGCTAGTCCTCAAACAGGCCCGCGGGCAATTGCGGGTAAAGGAAGAGTGGCTTTGTCCGGTCGAGCGGATTTGGCGCGAGGCGGAGGTGTTGCGGGTGTGTGCGGGTTTATTGCGGAGTGCGGAGCGCGGAACGAGGAATGAGGAACAACCGCCGGTCGTTGCGTCGTTTTTTCGAACCGGCGTCCCCTCCGTGCTGTGGGAGGACCGCGCGAACTACTGCCTTGCTATGACGGCAGCGCTGCCCAACAGCCGCACTTGGAAGGAGATGCTGCTTCGCGGCCGAACAAAGCTGAGCCTGCCGATCGCCGCGGCGGCGGGACGCCTTCTGGGGCGGCTGCACGCCGGCTCGTGGTGCGACACAGCTTTGTCGAGCGCGCTGGCCGATCGGAGCTACTTTGATCTATTGCGGCTTGATCCGTACTACCGCCACGCGGCCAAGAACCATCCTGACCTTGCGCCGCGGCTGGCCGAGCTGGTCGATTCGGTTTGGAACCATCGGCGGTGCCTGGTGCACGGCGACTACAGCCCCAAAAATCTTTTGGTATGGCCGGTGCAGCTCTGGCTGATCGACCACGAAGTCGGCCACTTCGGCGATCCCGCGTTTGATTTGGGTTTCTTCCTGACGCACCTGGTGGCCAAGGCCATTCACGCGCGAGCGGCTTGCCGGCTGTATCTCGACCTGGCTGCGATGTTTTGGCGCGAGTATCGCGCGGTCCTGGCCCCGGTCGTCCCAATCAGCGAACTGGCCGATCTCAAATCGCGCATGCTGCTCAACCTGGCGGGCTGTTTGTTGGCCCGCGTCGATGGCAAGAGCCCGCTCGAATATCTCGACGATGCCGAGCGGCGCGTGATCCGGCAGCTCGGCCGCGAGTGGCTGGTCAGCCCGCCCGAGCGGCTCACGGAGTCGGATTGACTCGGCGGACCACCATCGCCTGGACAGCGCCGTCAACGCGGCCGCCGACGCGGCTGACGACGAGCATCGCTTCGCCTTCCCCCGCGCCGATCACCTCTTGCCGCAGCTTCGCAGGATCGATCGGCACGCCCCGCTTTTTGATCTCCAGCCGGCCGATGTGCCGCTGGCGAAGGTACTCCCGCAAACGCTTTCGATCGAGCGGCAGCACGTCGAGGATCTCGAAGGAGTCGGCGGCAGGTTCGTCGATCGAGGCGTCGCTGGTCAAGTAGGCGACGCCCGGCGAAACAGCCGCCAAAGCGTGCATGCGGCATATCGCTCCCGCGATCTTCGCCGCCAGGACCGCTGCGTGCGGCTCGTATAGATAGCGGGCGAGCGCACGGGCGACTGGAATCGCTTCTTCGGGTTGGCCGACAATCGTCCGCTCGCCGCCTCGGGCATCGACCACGCACGCCGAGTGCTCGCCCGGCCGCCGGGCGAGCGATCCGAACCACGCCACCTGTTGCCGGCACTCGCCGCGGCTGCCCAGCCAGCAAAGCTCGGCTGATTCGCGCCAATCGGGCGGCGCCTGGGCAGCCGGAGCAAGCTTGATGGCGGCATTGGAATTCTGCCCGAGCAGCCGCCGCAGCGACTCGAGCGAAGGGGCGTACAACTCGACCCGGCTCGTGCGGCGTCCTTCGGCGCGGCGATCGGGATCGATATGCCAGGCGGCGCACTGGCCGACCGGAAACGCAGCGGCATCGGCCGTTTCGACCGCTGCCCGCGTGCATCCGCCGACCCGCAGATTCGCAGCGGCGATGGCAGCGACTGCCGGATCGAGTTCGACGGCGGACAGCTGCTCATCGCTAGAGCCAGAAGCCGTGCGCCGCGCCAAGGCGAGCGAATCGCCGCCAATCCCGCAGCACAGGTCTGCCACACGCCCCGCCGGAAAACGAGCCGCCTTGGCCGCTGCAACCCGCTGGTCGGTCGCTTGTTCCAGTCCCTTGCCGGTGAAGAACATCCTCTCAGCCAGCGCAAACTTCTCGCGTGCCCGCTCGCGCAGCTCGCATTGCTCGATGACCAGATGGGCGCGCTGGGCCGAGAGGTCCTTGCGCAGCCGGTTGACCAGCGCCGCACTCGGGCCGCCAACAGCGGCTAATTCTTCGCGCACTCGCACCAGCCACGGCGCTGCCGCGTCGCTGACCAACCAGCGGTAATCGTCCAGCGATGAATTCAATTCTAGACCTCGCCTCGGCGCGATTCTTGGAAGCCACAGCCTCGCCCTCCCGATCCGGCTCTGCGATGATAGTTTCCATGACCACTCCCGCGGAACACCTTGGTCTGTATCTCCACCTGGCCAGGGCGGCCGAGCTGCGCCGCCAGCCGCTGGTGCGCGATCGGCTGCTCCTTTTGGCCGGAGTGATCGCCGCGCAGGTTCCCGGTTTGGCGCCGATTGCCGCCTGTTGCCGGGAAAAAATTCTCGCCCATAACCCGGGGCACCTGCTCGACCGGTGGCCGACGCTCGGCGAGGGGCTCGCCCACGAGGAGCTGGCGACGCTCGTCGCCCAGCTCGCTCGCCGCTACGAGCCCGAACAGGCCGAGCAGCTGTGCGCCCAGCTGGGGATCGAGCGCGGCGCGGAACGGTCCGCCTATTACAGCAACGGGGAATATGCGGCCGCCCTCCTGGGC
>JAKEHX010000665.1 GCA_022614795.1 Planctomycetaceae bacterium
ACGACGAAGCCGACAATGACGAACGGCATTCCGAGTATCGGCCCCACGGCCAGCGCCGCGGTTGGGTTCGATGCGGCATCGATGAGCACTTTCGTCATGGCCGGCAATTCCAATCCGAATTCTTCGAACATCTTCTGAAAGACCGGAACGATTTTCAGCATCACGAATGTCAGCACGCTGGTGAGAATCACCACGACGGCCCAGAGATAGTAAAGCCGCGAGATCACGGTGCGGAGCGTGGCGTCGGCTTCGGTCGAGTCGTCGAGCTGTTGGCGCATCGCGGGGCCGAGCATTCCCAGGGCCTGGCCGACGCGGACGGCCACGCGCATCGGCGTCGCCAGGCGCAGGCGGGCCTTCGTGGCGGCATCGGCCAGGGGCGAGCCCTGCTCGAGCGTCTGGGCGAGCACCAGGGCCCGGGCGGCCGTATCGTCCTGCGTTTCGTCGGCAAAGGCCCGGGCTGCTTCCGGCAGGGGCACGCCCCGCCCAGCGGCCGCAGCCAGCGTCCAAACCAGCGCCCGGTGCTCTCCGTGCCGGTAGCGGTCGATCGACATCAAGACGACCACCGCGATCACGATCAAGGCCGGCACCCAGATCACGAAAAAGGCGATCGGCGAAGCGGTGGGGGCGGCCAGTCCGATGAGTACACCGACAGCCGCCAGGACCAGCAGCACCGTGCTGGAGACCGTGAGCAGCACCTTGAGCGGATCGGCGGCAGCGAAGTTCCGGCGGCCGTACATAATGCGCACAGCGATCTTCAGCGCCACGCCGGGCAGGGCGAGGAGCACGAGGTTGAAGATGCCGAGCGATTCGTTCACGGGTTCGCCTCTAGGACAGTCCCTGGAGCAGGTTGAACATGAGCGACAAGACTACAAACACCAGCGACAGGATCATCACGCCCACGATGATGAAAATCAGCGGCGGGACGACTTGTACGATCAGGGTCGAGCGGATCCGCAGCCGCCCTTCGAGCATTTCGGCGGCGCTCTTGAGGCCGTCGGCGAGCATGCCTTGGGTCTGGCCCCAGCGGACCAGCGGCACGATCGACAAGGGGAGCGACCGCTGGTGGACGATGGCCATGAAGAGCGGCGTTCCCTGCTCGACGCGTGCGGCCAGGTCGCGGCAGAGCTGGCCGACATAGGCGTCCTGAATTCCTGCGCCCGTCAGCCGCAGCGCCTCAGGGAGCGGAACCTGGTGCTCGACGAGCAGCGCCAGGCTGCGCAGCATTTCGGCGACGCCGGTCCAATGCCACGTTCCGCCTACGAGCGGCAATTGCGTGATCATCCACGACCAGGCGGCCCGCCCGCCGATCAGCCGCAACAAGATGAGCAACACCACGGCAATCCCTGCCGCCGCCGCGAGCAGTCCCAGGCCGGTGGAGCTGATCCACTCGATCACGTTGAGGTTGATCGGAATGTCCATGCCGAATTCGTTCACAATTGTCGCAATGGGGTTCACGATCGCGAGTGCGAAGAGGATGTAGATGACGACGGCCAGTACGAGCGTGATGGCGGGGTAGGTGAGTGCGGCGATAACGCGACGCCAATAGATCGCGGCGGCCCGGCGGTTCTCGAGCCATTCGACCAGTACCTGGCCCAACTGGCCGGTGCGCTGGGCGGCGACGATCAGCCCGGAAAGGTGCGGCGGCAGGCGGCGCGCGGCGCGGGCGATCACGTCGGCCAGCGGCCGGCCTCGTTCCACTTCGGCGGCGGCGCGGCGCAGGCCGCGCGCCAAGCGCCACGAATCGGCTTCGTCGGCGGCCGCCCGCAAACCGGCGACGAGCGGAGCACCAGACTCGCCAAGCTGCGCAACGCGCTCGACCAGCGCCTCGGCCTCGCCGGACGAGAGGAGCGGTTCGGTGCTGGTCGTGGGAAGAGTCACGGGATATAGGGCTGCGCCAAGCGGCGCATGATGACGATCCAGGGTCCGAGCGAAAGGAGAGCGTAGATCATGACGACGGCGCCGCCCACAACGGCCGTGGCAATGAGCGGAACATAGAGCGCCAACCATTGGCCGCGGCGCTCGAATTCGTCGCGATAGACCTGGGCGGTGCGGCGGAGCATCGCGGGCAATTGCTGGCCGCGGCCGCAGGTGAGCGTCCAGGCCAACAGCGGCGGAAAGCCCGCCGGGGGCCGGCCGCCGATCTGGCCGCGGCGGATGCGCTCGGCGAGCTGCTTGCCGCTGGCTGCCAGTTGCGGCGAACCAACCGCCGCCGAGGCGAGCGTTACCGCCTCATCGAGTGGTACATCGTTCGACAGGAGTGCCGCGAGTAAATCGGTCAGTGCCGCCATGCGGCCCGCACGATGCATGCGGCCGATGGAGCCGACGGCGCCCCAATCGAGCAGCGAGGGCAATCCCAAGCCGACGGTGACCAGGTGCGAGCGATACCAGGACCAGACCACGTAGAGCAGGAACACAATGGGAGTGCCCCAGCCCCACCAAAACGCCGAATTCGCAATTTCCTGCGCGATGGTGCGCCATTCATCGGCAATCGGAGCGACGTCGCGCATGACGACAACCATAACCGGCAGAACTCTGACCACCGTGAAAACGAAGAGGACCCACGCCAATAGCAGGACAATCAGCGGATAGAGCAGGGCCGTGCCCAGCGACGTTCGTAAGTGGCGGATGCGGCGGGCGGTGCGGGCCACTTCCTCCAGCGCCGCGGGCAATCGCCCCGCACGGACACCGGCTTCGATCACGGCCCGATAGGCGGGTGGAAACTGAACGCCCGACTCGGCCATGATCTTGGCCAGGTTCTCGCCTTGCTCCAGGCGGCAGCCAATGTCGCCGGCAAGCTGGCCGATGCGGCCGGGCATGTCGGCAGCCAGCGCCCGCAGGCCCCGGTCGAGCGGCACGCCGGCGCGCGCCAAGGCCGCAATCTCATCGCTGAGGGCGACCAGTTGGTCGAGAGTGACGGGACGGGAGATGAGCGTGGCGGGAATCGTCACAACTGGAGTTTAGACGAAATGTCTGAAAAGGCAACGAGTGCGATTTTACTCCGCCGGTGTGCCGGAACCAGCATTGAGTCCAAGCACACGGCGGATTTCCGCAGGGTCGGTCTGGCCGGCCTCGGCGGCCTGGCAAGCCCGCTCGTAAATCTCGGTCATTCCTGCGGCCATTGCGAGCCGGTGCAACTCGTGGACGTCGCTGCGGGCGAGCACCGCGCGGCCCAGGTCCCCTTCCAGCGGCGGCAACAGCTCGGCCAGGACCAAGCGGCCGAGATAGCTGGTTTGCGAGCATTTCGGGCAGCCGGCGGCGATGCGGGCGGTCTTTATGGGCAGGCCGAGGAAGGGGTCAGCACTGCTGGGCAAGCCAGCAGTGGGACCCGCACTGCCTGGCGTAGCTGCTTGAGCACATTCGCAGAGCCGGCGCACGAGTCGCTGATGGAGCATCGCGCGGAGGCCGCTGCGCACGAGATAGGGCTCGATGCCCAAGTCGATGACCCGGGCCAGACCGCTGGCCGCGCTGCCGGCGTGAAAGGTGCTGAGGACGAGGTGACCGGTGAGCGACGCCTGAAAGGCGGTGGCGGCCGTCTGTGCGTCGCGGACTTCGCCCACGAGGATCACCTCCGGGTCCTGCCGCATCAGAGACCTTAGGCCGGTCGGCAGGTCAAAGCCCGCGGCCGGGTTGACCTGCGACTGGGCGACGCCGTCCAAGGCCATCTCGATGGGGTCCTCGAGCGAGACGATGCTCCGCTGGCCGTGCGACCGGGCAGTGATGTGCCGCAGGCAGGCATAGGCCGTGGTCGTCTTGCCGCTGCCGGCAGGGCCGGTGATAAGAATCGCCCCGCTGGTTTCGTCGAGCAGGCTCATCAGCGGCGCTTCGATCTCGCCCGGCAGGCCCAGATCAGCGACGGTGATGAATTGCCGCTCGGCCGCGAAGAGCCGGACAACAGCCCGCTCGCCGTGGAGCGTGGGGAATGTGCTCACGCGCATTTCGCAGTCGCCGGTGGCTGGAATGCGGCCTTCCTGCGGAACGTCGGTTTTGTAAGTCAACAGGCCGGCCAGGACCTTGAGGCGCGTGACTACATCGGCGGCTTGGCCGCTCGGAAATTCGCCCAGCGGCTGAAGCACGCCGTCGATCCGCCAGCGAATCGCCAGGCCCTGCGGCGTCGGCTGCAAATGGACATCGCTGGTGGCTCGCTCGCGGGCCTCGGCCAACAACAATTCGACGAACTGCGTAGCATAGTCGTAGCCAGCGGCGTCGAGACCGCGAAGGCGCGTCGGGAGATCGGCAACTGGTGCTGGCATAGTTCTGCCATCACTCTAACCAACCGAGTAGCCGGGAGCTAACAGCTCCCGGTCATTCGATTTCACCTCCCCCGCAAAGTTTGCTCAATCGTCAGAGTTTGCCAACCGAAAATAGCAGAGCACCATTGCGTCCGCCCCTGCGCGCATCGTGACAAGCGCGACAGCACGCTCACGCAAGCGTGAGACGCGGCACCGACTCCCGATTCCCGACTCCCGACCATGTCCACCGCCAATCCTACCGCCGACCGCCCGCAGGGGTTCTTTGCCGCGCTGTCGGATTCGATGGCCGATTGGGGGGGCGTCGTGATCGACAGCGTCACCACGACCGGCGACCTGACGCTGTTTTCGCTGAAAGTCTTTTCGTGGCTCATCGCTCGCCTGCCGCGAAGAGAAACGCTGTTGCCGAGTTTCTATCAGGTCGGCGTGCTCAGCCTGCCGGTCATTGCCCTGACTGGCACGTTCATCGGCATGGTGCTGGCCGTGCAGAGTTACTTCACCTTCCGCGACCTGGGGCTGGAAACGCGCCTGGGTGCGGTCATCAACATGACGCTCGTCCGCGAGCTGGGACCGGTGCTGGCGGCGACAATGCTCGCCGGCCGCGTCGGCTGTGCGATGGCCGCGGAGCTGGGGACGATGCGCGTCACCGAGCAAATCGACGCCCTGGAAAGCATGGGGGCCGACCCGATCCACTATCTCGTCGTGCCACGCTTCCTGGCGTGCATCTTCCTCATTCCGACCCTCACAATCATGGCCGACTTCATGGGGGTCGTCGGCGGCTACGTCTATAGCGTGAGTTTTCTTAACATCGACATGCACCACTACTGGTACAACTCCCAGCGGTTCGTGCATACGTTCGACCTGTTCAGCGGCATTTTCAAGAGCATCTTTTTCGGCGCGGCAATTGCCCTGGTGAGCTGCTATCGCGGCTTCCACTGCACGCCGGGAGCCGAGGGGGTCGGCCGGGCGGCCACGGCGGCGTTCGTCTGGTCGTTCGTGCTGATCCTGGTAATCGACCTGATGCTCGGGAAAATGATGTACACGGCGTATTACTACTGGTTTCCGAATGCGTCGAAGCTGTTCTAACGTCAGTGGTCCGTGGTCAGTTGGAGCAGCAACTGACGACTGACAACTGACGACTGACCGATGACCGACCGTCCCAACCTTAACGATCCGCCCCTCGTCCAAGCTCGGCGCTTGCGCGTCGAATTCGGCCGGCAGGCGGTGCTGCGCGACGTGCAGCTGTCCGTCCCGCGCGGCCAGACGCTGGCGATCATCGGCGAGAGCGGCTGCGGCAAGACGGTGTTTCTGAAGACGCTTATCGGCCTCATCAAGCCGACTCAGGGGGAGGTGCTGTTTGACGGCCAGAATCTCCAAAGGCTGGGGGACAAGGAGCTGGTCCAGCAGCGGATTCGATTCGGCTATCTGTTTCAAAACGCCGCCCTGTTCGACAGCATGACCATCGGCCAGAACGTTGCCTTCCCTTTGCGGCAGCACCGTCAGGTAACCGACAGCCAGGTTCAGGAGCTGGTTCTCGCCCGGCTGGCCGAGGTGGGCCTGCCCGATTCGGTGGTCGTGAAAAAGCCGGCGGAGCTGTCGGGCGGCATGCGGAAGCGCGTGGGTCTGGCCCGGGCCTTGGTCATGAATCCCGAGCTGATGCTCTACGACGAGCCGACGACGGGCCTGGACCCGATCATGAGCGATGTGATCAACGAGCTGATCATGAGCACGCGGCGCACGCACCCCGTGACGAGCATCGTGGTCACGCACGACATGCGCACGGCCCGCAAGGTGGCCGACCGCGTGGTGATGCTCTTCCCACTTTCCCGCCTCGCGCCTGGCGAGCCGCAGATTATTTACGACGGCCCGCCCAGCGAGCTGGATAACTGCCACGACCGCCGCGTGCGGCAGTTCATCCACGGCGAAGCGGGGGAAAGACTGATGGAACTACGGGAATCGAGAACCTCTGCCAATGCATAACGTGCGACTTATTCCAGACGGAGAGACGGAGAGACGGAGAGACGGAGCGACGTTGTTTTTTGTCAGTCTCTCCGTCGCTCTGTCTCTCTGTCGCTCCGTCCCTCATCGACTGCGCGAAAGATCCTAAACTCGAAGTATGGACGAACGTGTACTTCGCCAACGAGTCGGTGTGGTGGTTCTGGCCGCCGCGCTGATTACCGCGTTCTTGGTGGCGCGGTTCGGCGACCTGCCCCTGCCCGGGGCGGGGACGTACACGATTTACGCCAGGTTTCCCTATGCTCCCGGCGTCACCGAGGGAACTCCGGTCCGCAAGAGCGGCGTGCAGATCGGCCGCGTCACCAGCGTCGAGCTGCTCAAGCCGGCCGGCGTGCGGATCACCACCGAAATCAACAATGGCATTCCGATCGTCGATACGGAAACCTGCCGCATCAGCTCGGCGTCGGTCCTGGGCGATGCGATCATCGAGTTCGTTCCCAGCCGTCTCGACCTGCCTCCCGGCAACCTGCTGGAAGACGGGACGGAGATCGTCAACGGCGTTGTCGGCGGAAACCCGCTCGACGTGCTGGTGAGTCTCGAAACCGACATGCGCGGGGCGCTCGGCTCGATCAGTAGGGCGGGTACGGAGGTCGAAGTTGTCGCCCGCAACCTGAACACGGCGATGGGCAATAACGAGGACCAGATTCCGCGGCTTGCGCAAAAAGCTGAACGGGCCCTCGACCAGTTCAGCCAGGCGATGAACAGCATCAACGAGGTATTCGGCGATGAGCAAATGCGGGCTGGACTGAAGCAGACGCTGCGCGACGTGCCGGCGTTCATGCAGGAAGCCCGCGGCACGCTCCGCAAGGCCGACGAGGCGTTCGACGGCTTCAAGTCGGTGAGCGACCGCGCGTCGCGGAACCTCGAAAACCTCGAGAACTTTACCAAGCCACTGGGCGAACGCGGGCCGCAGCTTGTCGATAACCTCGACGGCAGCCTCGCCAATATCAACGAGCTGCTCGAACAGCTCGTCGTCCTCACCGAAGGCCTCAACAGCCGTCAGGGGACACTCGGCCGCATCCTGCACGACGATGTGCTCTATCGCCGCCTCGACAACACGCTGGCCAATGCGGAAGAGATCACGAGCAAGCTGCGGCCGATTCTCGACGACATCCGCATCTTCAGCGACAAGATCGCCCGCGATCCGCGACAGCTCGGCCTGAAGGGGGCGCTCGACCGGCGGCCGACCGGTGTCGGGACGAAATCGCCGCTGCTACCTCATGACGAACCGCCCATCAGCCTGGATTATGGCGGCTGGGACACCGGCGTGCTTCCGTCGCACTAGCGGCGGGCCTATCATCGTCCCTATCAAAACATCCCATTTCGCCGCGGTGCTTGCACCGCGCTCCTCCGTCACCAGAGCGCGTCGCAAGCGAGCGCGGCTATATAGACTATCGCGAGATTCCCGCCATGCGATTTGTCGTACTGTTCCTCCATGCTCTCTGCTCTCTGGTTCCTCTTGCTTCGGCCAGCACGATCGACACCATCGCCGGCACGGGCAAGCCCCAGGATGTCGGCCAGCCGTTCGGCGTCGAGATCGGTCCCGACGGCGGGCTCTATATTTGCGAGGTGCAAAATCACCGTGTGCTGCGCCTGGATTTGAAAACCCGTGACTTGACGACGGTCGCGGGCAACGGCTTGAAAGGCTATTCAGGCGACGGCGGCCCGGCGACGAAGGCGACGCTCAACGAACCTTATGAAGTACGCTTCGACAAGGCCGGCAATATGCTCTTCGTCGAAATGAAGAACTACCTCGTCCGCAAGGTGGATGCGAAAACTGGCACAATCAGCACCGTGGCCGGCACCGGCGAAGTGGGCTTTGGCGGCGACGGTGGACCCGCGAGCAAGGCCCAGTTCAACAGCCCGCATAGCATTGCTCTCGACGGCGACGACAACATCTACATTGCCGACATCGGCAACCACCGCATTCGCAAGGTCGATGCTAAAACGGGCCTCATCACCACCATTGCCGGCAATGGCGAGAAGAAGCCACCCGTGAGTGGTCAACCTGCCGCGAGCAAGCCGATGATCGGGCCGCGGGCCCTGTTCATCGATGGCCCAGTG
>JAKEHX010000078.1 GCA_022614795.1 Planctomycetaceae bacterium
ACTGGCACATCCTCATCGGCCAGGGGCCGTACTACAACCCGCGGATGAAGACATCGGATGGCTTCGTGAATCACGCGGGCTACACGACCGACATCATCACCGACGTGGCCCTCGACTGGCTCAAGGACAAGCGCGACAAGACCAAGCCGTTTTTGCTCATGTACCAGCACAAGGCGCCGCATCGCAACTGGCAGCCGGCCGAGCGGCATCTGGACAAATACAAGGACATGACGCTTCCGGAGCCAGAGACACTTTTCGACGACTACTCGGGCCGCACCAAGCCCGCCGCCGAAAACCAGATGAGCGTGGCCAAGCACCTCACGCCGCACGACCTCAAGCTCGTGCCGCAGCCGGGGCTGACCCCCGAGCAGCAAGCGGCGTTTGACAAGGCGTATGGCGAGGAAAACGCCACTCTCAAGGCCGCCCTGCTCACGCCCAAGCAGCAGACGCAATGGAATTATCAGCGGTTCGCGAAGGACTATCTGCGGTGCATCGATGCGGTCGATGAAGGGGTCGGCCGCGTCCTCGACTATCTCGACCAGTCGGGCCTGGCCGCCAAAACCGTCGTCATTTACACGTCCGACCAGGGCTGGTATCTCGGCGAGCACGGCTGGTACGACAAGCGGTGGATGTATGAAGAGTCGTTCCGCACGCCGCTCCTCGTCCGTTGGCCCGGCAAGAGCAAGGCGGGCAGCGTCAGCGATCGCCTGGTGATGAACCTGGACCTGGCCGAGACGATGCTCGACATCGCCGGAGTGCCCGTGCCGGCCGACATGCAAGGCCGCAGCATCGTGCCGATCCTCGCTGGCGAGTCTCCGGCCGACTGGCGAAAAAGCGTCTATTACCACTACTACGAATTCCCGCAGCCGCATTACGTCCATCCGCACCGCGGCGTGCGGACCGAGCGGCACAAGCTGATCCACTTCTACACGATCGATGCCTGGGAGCTGTTCGACTTGGAGAAGGACCCGCGCGAACTGAAGAGCGTCTATGACGATCCGGCGTACGCGGCCGTCGTGGCGGACCTGAAGAAGGAACTCTCGCGCCTGATGGAGCACTACAAGGACGACGGCACAAGCGTGGTCAAGTTCGAGCGCGACCCGGCACAGCCCGCGCCGGCGAAGGGGAAGGCGAAGAAGATTAAGGCGAAGTGAATTTTTTGCAAGTCGCCGCGCAAAACGTTGGACCGGAAATCGAGCCGGGGCGTACAATCCGCTCTACATCGCCGCTGGCTTTCAGAGGCTGTGTCCCGGCCGGTCAGCGGACCTCGATTCCCGCCTCGTTTCTGGAGACCCGGTCATGTCGCGCCCCAAGGCTCCTCGTCCGCGTCCGCTACGCCTCGAAATGCTGGAGCATCGGCTGGCGCTGGCCAGCTACCTCAAGCTCGCTGGAGTCGATGGAGAATCGAAAGATCTGGGCCACCAGAACGAAATTGACGTGCTCTCGTGGAGCTGGGTGGTGCCGCCGCCGCCGGCCGGCAGCTCGCCATCTGTCAGCGAGATCGTCGTTACGAAGCTCGTGGACAGCACGTCGCCCGTCCTGTTTAAATTCGCCGCCCAAGGCAAGCCCATTCCCAATGCCGTCCTCGACCTTGAATTGTCCAGCGGCAACAAGCAGGAGCCATATCTTCGCTACAAACTGGAAAGATGCGTAATCAAGAGCTACCAGCTTGGCGGCTCAGCCGAGGACCGCCCGCTGGAAAGCCTGAGCATCAACTTCGAGAAAATCAAAATCGTCTATAAGGAGCAAAAGGTCGGGCCAGGGAAGCCCGGCTCTTCTCCTCAGGCCGTCGTTGTCCGCACGCAGGACCCCAGCGCCCGCGGGCTCGATCTGAACGGCGACGGCACGGCCGATCCGATCTTCTTCAATTACGCCAGCCTGGTCGATCTCAACGACGACGGCGTGTTCACGCTGATCGCCACGACCCGCGGCGCTTCGCCCGTGCTAGCCGACCTCGATGGCGACGGCGCGCCTGACGATATCAATCCCGCGGGAAACCTGTCGGTCATGGCAGATCTTGACGGCGACGGTGAAGGCACGCCGGTGCCCGTCGATTTCGATGGCGACGGGAAAATCGACCCGCTCTTCCCGCTCGATACGGACAGCAACGGCCTGGCCGATTTGCTGGCCGAGGTGCGCGAGCCAACCGCGGCATCCCCCCGCGGACGCTTGCGGTAGGCCGGCTGACGCCCGCCCTCACGCTCGCTCAGGCCACACGGGCGCCCCCGCGTTCGGACGTGTGGCCTTTAGCGCTAGTCAGCGTCCGTGTCATCGGAAATCGAGCTTCAACCGCCTTACTTCAGCGGCCACAACCGAATGTTGCGGAAATGAATCTCGGCCCCTTCTGACTGCAGGGCAATGGCCCCCTTCGTCACGCTGCACGCGCTCACGTGGTTGACCAGTACGCCGTTGACCATGATCGTGAGGTTGTCGGCGCTACAATGGATTTCGTACTTGTTCCACTCGCCGATCGGCTTCTCGGAGTCATCGGTCAGGTTAAAGTGCCGGCGGTCCTTCACCCGCTCGGCAGCATTGTCGATCTTGCACGTCGTGCCGATTACCCAGATGTCGCCCGCGTGCCCGTGGTTGAGCTGCGCCTCCATCGACTTGGGCCAGATGCCCAGCGTCCGAGGCGTGGTGGCATGCACGAGCACGCCGCTGTTGCCCCCTTTGCTGCCAGCGGGAAACCGCCACTCCAGCGACAGCATGTAGTCGTGAAAGTCCTCGCGCTCCGTCTTCAGATACCCCGATGGCTTCCCTTTGCAGACGAGTACGCCGTCCAGCACGCTCCAGACATCCGCTGCCTTGACGTTCTCGTCGGCCAGCACGCCGGTCCAGCCTTCCAAATCGCGGCCATTGAAGAGTGTGATTGGCTCCTTTTCCTCCGCGCGTGCCTGTGCAACGACGCCCCAGGCTGCCGTCGCCGCCGCGCACGCCAGCAATTCTCGCCGGTGCATTGTCGTCTTCATCTTCGTGTCTCCCTGTAAACGTGCCTGCGTGGAGTGAAGCCGCGCAGCGGCGGCAGGATGTAGCCGTGGGCGTGAGCCCACGGTGCCACGACATGTTTATGTCGTGACGTCGGCGCCACCAAAAGGTCCAGCCCGCCCGAGCTCGGTGAATCGCACGCCAGCAGCGCGAAGCGCTTGCACCGCCTCCTGCTGCAAAATGTAGGTCCGGTCCGGCAACACCGTTCCCGGCGAGTGCCGCAAAAGAACCGGCAAGGCTTTGGCTTCCTCGCGACTGGTCAGACGAATGACGACGTTCATGCAGCGTACTCCCAGTGCTTCATTTCATTATACTGCGAACCTTGGCGCGTGTGGCAGGAAGCCTGACCCGGTTTCAGTCGCAGGCAGGTCGCTGACGCCTTTAGCGACCAGCGACCACGAGTGGCTTTAGTTGCTCGTTCCCGCGCTGAGCGCGGGAACGAGTGCGAAACGACCACAGACTGGAGGAGCGCCGCGTACCCGCTACAATAGCCGCAGACCGATTTTTGCAGATTGTAAGGGGGCCACACGTGACGCGATTTTTTCCCTTGCGGAGAATGTTGGACCGAGTAACCGCAGACCACGCGGACTCGGATTCAGCATATTTTCAGTCGCTCATGTATTTGAGCGAGATGACCGCAAAAACCGTCGTGGCTGGAATCGTTGCATCAATCGGCGATGACCGTGACCGCACCTGTTATCGGTTTGTGCATTCCCTCGTTCGCGCAGACGGAATTGGCGAGTGGGTCAACATTCTTGGACAGGTCCTTACGGGACCTGCCTCGCGCCTGATGGTAGAAGAAGCAAAGGTGGAACATCGCGAGCTAACGATGCGCTGTCCACCAGGCGAATGGCAGTTCGACGCCGCAGCATACCTCGATCAGTGTCTTGCCATCGTTGAACCGGCCCGAGATCCGATTCAAGGTAAGTGCGACCTTCAACAGTGGTTCCGCCTATTTGCACGCCTACGGAACAAGACTCGCGGCCACGGTGCGCCACGCGCTGACCAACTGGCGAGAATGTGTGTGTCGCTTCGGTCTTCTATCGACTTGATTATTCGTAACCTCAGGCTTTTTCAACGTCCGTGGGCGTTCATTCACCGCAATCTATCGGGTAAGTACCGAGTAACAGCGCTGCTCGAGGACTGCGCGGAGTTCAACCATCTGAAGACGACCAAGACCGAGAATCTGCCAAACGGTGTCTATGTCTGGTTCGGAGTTCCCATTCGGATTGAACTGTGTGACTCAAACGCCGAATTTACCGATTTCTATCTGGCAAACGGCGGATGGACAGAGTCTCGCTTCGAGATGCTTTCGTACATTACGAGCGAATCGATATTCCGAGACTCTGCACCGTACCTTGACCCTGCTGGAAAACTTCCGGGAAGCGAGACCGAGGGAGCCGGGGAGTTGGACATTCGGGGAAGTGTTTTTACTAATGCACCGGCGCCCAACACGGACTACGTAGTTCGCCCTCGCCTCGAAGCAGAGCTGATGGATGTGGTTCGCGCCGAGCGTCACCAGATCGTCACGCTCGTCGGGCGAGGTGGAATTGGCAAGACGTCGCTCGCGATCGCTACGATTGACAACCTTTCGCGCGAGTCGACTTTTCAACTCATTCTTTGGTTCAGTGCACGAGACTTGGATTTACTTGGCGAAGGGCCAAAGCCTGTTCGTCCCGCGATCGTGACGACGAAGGATGTCGCCGAACTTTACATCCGGCTTGTCGATGCAAAGGTTGCCAAAGACCAAAAGGCTGTAGATGTACTGGCCGAGGCACTTCGCAGAAGCGACTCCCGGACACTGTTTGTGTTCGACAATTTTGAGACTGTTGCTGCACCCATCGAGTTGTATCGATGGATTGACACGCATGTACGAGGCCCGAACAAGGTCTTAATCACCACTCGGCATCGAGAATTCAAGGGCGATTACCCCATCGAAGTTGCCGGTATGACCGAAGACGAATGCGAGCAACTCATTGATTTGACGGCAAGCCGGTTGAACGTGCTCCACCTGCTCACTCCGCAATGGCGAAGTGATTTAATGCGGGAATCTGACCGTCACCCGTACGTGGTTCGAATCCTGCTGGGCGAAGTGGCCAAAGCTGGTCGGCTGCGGAATATCGAACGACTTGTCGCAGGGTCCGATGAGATTCTCAGTGCATTGTTTGAGCGCACGTATGGTCACCTAAGCCCTGAAGCCCAGCGTGTATTCCTTACGGTATGTAGCTGGCGGTCGCTAATTCCGGAGGTAGCAATCGCTGCGGTACTTCTACGGCCCAGCAACGAGCGAATCGGGGTTACGGAAGCACTCGACGAGCTTGAACGTTTCTCATTCCTAGAGCGAATCCGATCGGAAAAAGACGGCCAAGTCTTTATCAATACGCCGTTGGTGGCGCTCGAATTTGGTCGACGGAAGCTCGCCGTGAGTCCCATGAAGACAGCAGTGGAAGCGGACACCGAGTTGCTGCAATTGTTCGGGGCAGCACAAAGGTCTGACATCAGACATGGCGTTGCGCCGCGCGTGGAACGATTGCTGAACCATATTGCAAAAGCGGTTGAGCGCGACCAAAAGAGCTTAGCTGTTCATCAGCCCATCATTGAATACCTTGCCCGGCATTGGAAACCCGCGTGGCTTATGCTCGCGACACTTCAAGAGGAGAATCTTGGGCAGGACGGCCTGGAACTGGCGAAGGAAAGCGTTCGTCGGTTCCTGGAAGAGCCTGACGGTTTCGACACACGGAGTGCTTGGCGACAACTCACAACGCTTTGTTGGAAAACGTCCGATGTAGTTGGAGAGGCGCAAGCACTTGTTGAATGCTGCTCTTTGTCCGGCGCCGAGTATCAGGAAATCAGTAGTGCAGCGAACCGCGTGAATCAGCCTTTTGTCAATCAACCGTTTGCATTCGCGTCCGAAGAAAAGCGAATTCTTGTTGGGCGTCTCGCTGAATTGATGGAGGCGAGAACAAGCGAGGCGAATGGGACGGATTTGTCCCGCCTTGCTTGGTTGTGCCTTCATTTAAAGGACGCCGGCCGCGCAAGTAAGTATGCAGACCTGGGACTTACCATGGAACCCGATAATCAGCATCTTCTCAAGCTGAAACGACGGCTCGAAACGTCAGTATAGGGAGCTGTCTGCTGTTACCCAGGGACAACGCCGCCAAGCTCTTGCCGACCTGCGACGCCGCACCTTGCCCCATATAGTTGCTCAGACGCGCGTGCTGAGGCACGGATGGCACCGAAAGCCTTACCCCACCTCCGGTCGCACCCACGGCTTGCGGTAGGGCCGCGCGAGTAGGGCATTGGCTTCGGCGTCGCTGACGACCTGTCCCTTGGCGGCGTCCCAGGTGAGCGTGCGGCCCAGCTGCATCGAGAGGTTGGCCAGGATGCAGGAGGCCGTGGAGATGTGGCCCTGCTCGATGTCAGCGATCGGCCGGCCGCGGCTGGCGATGGCGGCGAGAAAATCGCGCTGGTGGGCCCGGTTGGCCGTGGCGGCGTGCAGCTCCATGTCCTCTTCGGTCTTGTCCTCGGGGTACTTGTCGGGCGGATCGAAGACGGCAGTGCCGCTGAGCGAAGGCTCCTTCTTGCCGGCGGGGATAAAGTCGTAGCGGTGGACGCTGAGTTTCAACGTGCCCTTGTCGCCGTAGATGAAGCCGGCCCACGGATAGTCGGGGTCGGGCGGGTTGCCCCAGGTGCGGTGCTGCCAGGTGACTTGGAGCTGCGGGAACTCGAACGTGGCGGACTGCGTGTCGGCCGTATTCGATTTGCCCTCTTTCTGCACGAGGATACCGCCGCTGGAACTGACCCGCGTCGGCCAGCCCAGATCGAGCTGCCAGCGGATCATGTCGAGCATGTGAATGCACATGTCGCCGACGATGCCGTTGCCGTATTCCATGAAGGTCCGCCACCAGCGTTTGTGCGGCAGGCCGTCATAAGGCCGCATGGGGGCCGGGCCGGTCCACATCTCATAGTCGAGATGATCGGGCACCGGCTGCTCGGGCGGATTGCCGTTGGCCCGCATGTGGTAATAGCAGCAGACCTCGGCATGGCCGATCTTGCCGAGCATGCCGCTCTTGACGATCTTTTCCTTCGCCTCGACCAGGTGCGGCGTGCTGCGGCGCTGCGTGCCCACCTGCACCACGCGGCCCAGTTTGCGGGCCGTGGAGAGCATCGCCTGCCCCTCGGCCACATCGACGCTGATCGGCTTCTGGCAATAGACGTCGGCTCCGGCCTGGCAAGCGGCGATCATCGTCAGGGCGTGCCAGTGGTCGGGCGTGCCGATCAGGCAGATATCGAGGTCCTTCTCTTTGAGCATCTCGCGGTAGTCGCCAAACAGCCGCGGCCTTTGTTTCGACTTCTGCCGCTGGGAGACGATGTCCGCGGCTTTGTCCATCTGCTTTTTATCGACGTCGCAGAGCGACACCACCTCCACCGGCGCGACTTGGATCAACCGAAACAGATCGTTCTTGCCGTACCAGCCGCAGCCGATGAGGCCGACGCGCTTGGGCTTCTGATCGGCGACTTGTTGGGCGATGAGGCGCTGCTGGGCGGCGAGCGAAAGGCCGACGCCCGCGGCAGCGGTCGTGGCGGTTAGAAAATCGCGGCGGTCCATGGAAAGCTCCGGGAGAGGGGCATGGAACACTGATTGGACGGATGAGACGGATTCTCACTGATCCGATGAAGGGATGCAAATGCCCGAGCCTTCAAACTCAATTGCTAGATCTGTGTTCCTCCGCGCCATCCGCTCGATCCCCGTTCCATTTCTGCTTCAAAACGGCGGAAGCGAGGTTTTTCGCTCGTTAGAAAACAGCTTCCGCCGAAATTCGGGCTTGGGGCCGAAGTTTAGCAACAGCCCAACCTCAGTCGACGTGGCGCGCAGATAGTTCAGCAATTGTGCCTCGTGCGCCGGATGGATAGCCTCTGCTGCTTTGACCTCGACCATCACCTTGGCGTCGGCATGAATATCAGCGAAGTACTCGCCCACCAATTCCCCTTCGAAGTACACGCAGATCGGAAGCTGTTGCTCGGCTCTCATCCCCTGCTTTCGCAAAGCGATGGCCAAAGCGTTTTCATACACCTTTTTCCAAAAACCCGTAGCCCAGCGCGTTGTAACCTGGTAAAAGGCCTTCAAAATCTTGTCCGTCGTTTCCTGATGCAGCAGCATGTTGTCACTCACGGATACCTCACATTGAAAATGACATTCAGAGATTCCCAGCTTCTCTCTGATCCGCGGTCATCCGTTCAATCGGTCCCATCCGCGTTCTATTCCTTCGCCGCCCGCAGCCGCTCCGCGTGCACGTGGGCCACGTCCCACATGTAGTGGCCGATCTTGTGCTTCTCGGCCTGGAGGATGTGCTTCTTCGCCTCTTCAGCCCGGCCGGCTGCTTCATGCCAGAGGCCCAGATATAGATGCCCATAGAACAGCCGCATATTCAGCTCGGTGGCAATCGGTTTGCCGGCTTGGGCAGCAGCGAGCACGTCCTCGGGTTTTTTCTGGCCGCGATAGAGGCCGTAAATCTGCATCATCGGAATGCGGCGGTCGTCGTCGATCGGCAGCATGTTGGCCTGGGCCTTTTCGACGCCGTCGGTGCGGGCCACGCACAGATATCGCCAGACGCTGTTCTCGACATCCTGGTC
>JAKEHX010000666.1 GCA_022614795.1 Planctomycetaceae bacterium
ACACATCCTGGGCCTGCCGCACCAACATGTCGGTCAGCCGCCAGGCGACCTCTTCGTCCGACATGCCCTCAGCCACCAGCCGCTGGATGTCGCGATCGAAGCGGCCGGTCTTGATGAGATCGGAGATAATGATCGGGTTGCTGGTAGCGCCGGTGGCTCCCTCGGCCCGATTCGCCTTGACCAGCTCCGGGTCGATGGAGTCCAGCCAGAGCTTGGTCCCTGAGGCGACGAGCGATTGGAGCGGCGTCATCTCATTCCTCCTTGGTAATCGCGAACTCCCGGACCAGGGCCTGGTCAAAATCGTACACGTCGTCAAAGTCCTCGCGGCGATCGCCGTTGGACTTCGACATTTCGCCGATCCGGATCAGGTTATAGACGATCTCGCCGAAATCGCTCGTCGAATGGATGCCCCAACTTCCCAGCACCAGCTTGGCCATCAGGCCGAACTCGTAGGTGGCCAGGCGGCGCAGGGCGTGGCACAGGTCCTGCCCGGTGACGTGCCGCGGGGGGCGCGGGGCCTGGCCGCCGGCCGCATCGTCATCATCCGGGTCTGGCTCGGCGCCTAGGGAGCCGGGCGCTTCGTCCCCCAGGCCCAGAACCTCCTGGGCGTAGTTCAGTCCCTTCCGGACGAACTGATACGCCTCCAGCTTGTAGCGGCGATCCTCGACGAGCAGCTTCACCAGCGGCGGAATTTCCGGCGTCTTCACACGAGCCACAGTTCGACTCCCCAGTCACTGTTCATTCGTCATTTGACTTTCGTCATTCGTCATTCGGCTTCACCGGCGTCCCGTGCCGGCTTTGACCACACTCAATACGTCGGCCACCTCCACGAGGACGCGGCGGTTGTCTTCCATCTGCACGAGCAGTTGCTGGGCGAGGATTTCCTGGCCCAGCACGCGGGCCTTGCCGTTTTTGGTCACGATGTCCGAGCCCACCGGCGGCATGTCCCGCTGCAGGTCTTCGTACGTATCGTATTCATAGCGCAGGCAGCATTTGAGCCGCCCGCACCGGCCGGAGATCTTCGTCGGATCGAGGGTGGCCTTCTGCACTTTGGCCATCTTCATCGACACCGGCGGCATCTCCGAG
This sequence comes from Planctomycetaceae bacterium, assembly GCA_022614795.1. Classification (GTDB taxonomy): domain Bacteria; phylum Planctomycetota; class Planctomycetia; order Pirellulales; family Pirellulaceae; genus CAYLLN01. The sequence continues at coordinate 1,087 of JAKEHX010000666.1, forward strand.
AGGAATGTATTGCAGCAGACCGGCTGTCCGCAATCACCATAGTCGGCCAGGAGCTTGGCCTCGTCGCGGACCCCTACCTGCCGCATTTCGATCCGCGTCTGAAACTCGGCGGCCAGGGCTTTGACCAGCTCGCGAAAATCGACCCGCTCGTCGGCCAGGTAATAGACCACGACCCGTTCGCCGCCGAAGAGATGCTCCACGTCAAGCAGCGTCATCTTCAGGGCCAGCCGCAGGACATGCTTCAGGCAGACCTCGAATTCGGCCCGCTCCTTGCCGTGAATGTGCGACAGCTCGTTGGAATCTTCGGCGGACATGCCCCGGAGTATCTGCCCGCCGGGGGAGCCGCTCAGCTTGGCCGCTTGCTCGTCGCTCGCTTCGCAAAGCACGTCGCCCGCTTCCAGGCCGCGCTGGGTGCGGGCGATCACCCGCTGACCGCGCAGGTAGCGATCCTGGCCGCGGGGCGAAAACACGCCCAGGGCCCGCGTCGAGCCGTAGCGAACGACATAGCGGGGCATATCACAAAGTCCCACACTCCGTGCGGGACCGCATCACCATGGATGGGAACACCTTAGTTTACTTCCGCAAGCCTATAGCCGAAAGGCGACTCGGGCTCGTAACCGATTTTGCAATTTGCACTTCCTACTTTGCAATTTGCAATCAATGGCGCCTGATCTGGCCGGACCAATTGCAAATTGCAAAGCAGGAATTGCCAAGTGCAAATTGAACAGTCACTCCATTCCCCATTTTTCTGTCCTCCATTTTTCTGTCAGCCATCGTCCCAACATTGCTCTGCGATCGGCGCCAGCCGCTCTTCCAACTCGGCCTGGCCTGCTGTAATCGCCAGCTCGATCGCCAGCGCCCACAGCGGCCTGCCGCCAAGTGTATCGTGCGGAATCTTGACGAGGTCCTTGCGCGTGCAGATCACGGCAGCGGGGTTGTTTTCGCTCACCCAGCTTGCCAGTCTCGCCAGCTCGTCCGGCGGATAGGCAAAATGATCATCCAGCGCGCGAAAGGCTACAACGTCCAGCTCGCAGTGGCGAAGCGTGTGCTCGAATCCGGCTGGATTGCCAATGCCGCAGAAAGCGGCCACGCTCTGGCCGCACAGAGCACCGAGTGCGATGCGCTGGCCTGTATGGTTCACTAGGTACGTGGGCCGGTGTTCCAGCTCCACCCACACGGCCCGTGGAGCAACCTGCCGCACACGCTCGCGGATTCTGACGCGTGCAGCCTCGTCCACCGCATCTGCTCGCGAGAGCGCCACGACGTGCGCCCGCGCGAGGCTCGCAACCGGCTCGCGCAAGAGGCCCCGCGGCAAGAGCCGCTCGTGGCCAAAAGGCTCCAGGGCGTCGAGCAACACGATGTCCAGATCGCGGGCAATGCGCCGATGCTGAAAGGCGTCGTCCAAAATCAGCACGTGCCGCGGATGAGCCGCGATCGCTTGCTGAGCGGCCGCCACCCGGTCCGGGTTTTGCAAATGCGGCACGACGGGCAAGCGAGCGGCCAGCTCGAGCGCTTCGTCGTTCGGCCCCCCTCCCTGGGCGCCGTATCCGCGGCTGATGATCGCCACGCGCCGGCCGCGGCTTTGAAACCATTCGGCCAGCCAGGCGACCAGCGGCGTTTTGCCCGTCCCACCGACGGTCAGATTGCCGACGCTGATCACCGGCGCGCTGACGCGCACCGCCTGCTGGCGGCCCGAATCGAACCGGCGGTTCTTCGCACTGGCGATTGCCGCATAAACGCGCTCCGCGGCCGCGAGCAGCCCGCGCAGGCACGACGGCCAAAGGCCGGTCCAGCGGCCGCTGACCAGATCGCGAAATTGAGCCGGGCTGAGCATGACGCGGGTTCATACCGCGTGCCGAGCGAAACAGCAAGCCGACTGGCGAGAATCGGCCATGTGGTCCTCTCGCTCCGCGAGAGGATTTCCGCTCGCGGAGCGAGCGGACCACGGGGAAATTGGATTGCGTCCCGGGCGGAAGGTATATTCGCGGAGCGAAAGGCCACTATGACTACGAGGCCCTTATGGCAACTCGCGCGTGGATGGGGTTGGCGCTGGTCCTGGGGTTAATTGCCGGCCGAGCTGCCGCCGAAGAAGGCCAGGCCAAGCCGATCGCGCCGACCCAGACCATTCAGCTATTCAACGGCCGCGATCTGGCCGGCCTGACGACCTGGCTCAAAGACACCCAGCGCGACGATCCGCGGAAGGTATTCCGCGTCACCGATGGGATGATCCACCTGTCGGGCGAGGGGAACGGCTACGTCGCCACGGACAAGGAATACCGCGATTATCACCTGACCGTCGAGTACAAGTGGGGGGAGCGGACCGACGGCGGCAAGTATGTCCGCAATTCGGGCGTCCTCTTGCACGCTGTCGGGCCGGACGGCAACGCGGGCGGGGCCTGGCCGTCATGCATCGAGTGCCAGTTGGCACAGGGCTGCGTGGGCGATTTGATCCTGATTCGGGGCAAAGACGCCAAGGGGGAAGCGATCCCCGTGCAAATCACCGCCGAAACGGAGCTTGCTCCCGACGGCCGCCACCGCTGGAAGCAAGGGGGCGAGGTGAAATCGTTCCCGCCCACTCGCGGCCAGTTCTGGTGGAACAAACACGGCTGGGATTTCAAGGAGCTGATCGACACCCGCGGACGCGACGACGTCGAAAGCCCGCTCGGCGAGTGGACCCGCGTCGAGTGCCTTTGCGCGGGCAAGCGGATTACGATCAAAGTCAACGGCCAGACGGTTAACGAGTGCTACGACGTCTATCCCGCGGCAGGACGAATCCTGCTGCAAACCGAAGGGTTTGAAATCTTCTTCCGCAAGTTTGAGCTGCAACCACTCAAGTATAGGCACACTCCGTGTGCGGTCAAATCACGGCACACGGAGTGTGCCTACTACAAGTCGGAGAACCGCCATGATCGAAAACAACCCCACGCGCCGTGATTTTCTCGGAGCATCTTCCGCTGCCGTCGCCGGGTCGCTCGCAGCGCTGGCGCTGCCCACGCAATACGTCCATGCAGCCGGCAGCGACCTCTTGAAAGTCGGCCTTGTCGGCTGCGGCGGGCGTGGCTCGGGGGCGGCGAACCAGGCACTCAAAGCCGATCCCAACGTCAAGCTCTGGGCTATGGCTGACGCCTTCCCAGATCGGTTGGAGGGGAGCCTCGAAAGCCTCCAGGTGAAGGACGACTTGAAGGCGAAGATCGACGTCCCGCGCGACCGGCGCTTCGTCGGCTTCGACGCGTATAAGCAGGTGATCGAGTGCTGCGACGTAGTGCTGCTGGCGACGCCGCCGCAGTTCCGGCCGCTGCACCTGGCCGCGGCCGTCGCGGCCGGTAAACACGTCTTCGCCGAGAAACCGGTCGCAGTCGATGCACCGGGGGTCCGCCGCGTGCTGGCGACTTGCGAAGAGGCCAAACAGAAAGGGTTGGCGGTCGTCTCCGGCCTCTGCCTCCGCTACGACTGGAGCTTCCGGGAGACCGTGAAGCGAATTCACGAGGGGGCCGTGGGCGAGATCAGGGCTCTCCAGGCCAACGACTACCGCGGGCCGATCTGGGTCAAGCCGCGCCAGCCGGACTGGAGCGACATGACCTGGCAAATGCGGAACTGGTACTACTTCACCTGGCTGTCGGGCGATTTCAACGTCGAGCAGCACGTTCATTTTCTCGACGTGTGCGCCTGGATCATGCAAGGCGAATACCCCGTGAAGGCGGTCGGCCTGGGGGGGCGGCAGGTTCGCACCGGCCCCGAATACGGCCACATCTACGACCACTTCTCGGTGACCTACGAATACAAGGACGGGGCCAAGCTGTTCAGCAACTGCCGCCAGCAGGCCGGCTGCGACAACGACATGAGCGCCCACGTCCTGGGGACGAAGGGGACGGCCGACATCGCCGAGCGGAAGAAGGGGATGCGGATCAAAAGCGAGCTGGGCGACTGGACGTACGACGGCCCGGAGAACAACCTCTACCAGACCGAGCACGACGAGCTGTTCGCCTCGATCCGCAAGGGAGAGCCGCTCAATAACGGCGAGTACATGGCCAAGAGCACGCTGCTGGCGATTATGGGTCGGATGGCCGCCTACACCGGCGACGCGATCACCTGGGAGATGGCGATGGATTCGAAGGAGGACCTGACGCCGCCGGCCTACGACTGGGATGTGAAGCTCCCGGTGCCGCCCGTGGCGATGCCGGGCATCACGAAGTTTGTGTAGGTGAGGAGTGAGTGGTGAGTGGTTTGGGAGGGCGAGGCTCCTGCCGAGCCGCGTGTTCCTAGCCACGGATGAAACACAGAACGAACACGGATGTGCGCAAAAGTTTTTGGACCAGCAATCATGTCAGACATTCTTCCTTTCGATCGGCGCCAATTGCTTCAGGCTGGCGCTGCTGGAGTATTTGGCCTTGCTTTTGGCAGCGCTCGGGCAAAGCAGCCGGCTGAGCAGAAGCCCAAAGGCCAGCCGACGAAGTTTCAGATCGCTTGCATGACGCTCCCCTATAGCCAATATCCGCTCGAGCGGGCGTTGGCGGGAATCAAGTCGGCCGGTTACCAGTACGTCGCGTGGGGCACGTCGCACAAGGAGCCGGGCGAAACGAAGGGCGCGCCCGTGATGCCGGCCGATGCGCCCCCAGGCAAAGCGAAAGAGCTGGGCCAGCGGTGCCGCGACCTGGGGCTTGAGCCGCTGATGATGTTCTCGGGCATCTATCCCGAAGATCCGAAGGGGATTGACGTGCTGACGCAGCGCATCAAGCAAGCGGCGGCTGGGGGCGTTGCACATGTGCTGACCTTCGGCCACACCAGCGGCGACAACCGCAAGGTCTGGGTCGAGCGATTCAAACAGCTCGGGCCGGTCGCCCGCGACCATGGCGTATTGATCGTCGTCAAGCAGCATGGCGAGACGGGGCAAGTGACCGGCGAGATCGTCCGCGAGGTGGCCGACGAAGGGATCAAGGTGAACTACGACGCGGGCAACGTGATGGACTACACCAAGGGCAAGGTGAATCCGCTCGACGATATCCAGACGTGCGCCGAGCTGATCCGCAGCTTCTGCATCAAGGACCACCGGATGTTTCCCGTGAACCAGGACTGCGGCCCCGGGCTGGGCGAGATCGACCACTATCGGCTGCTGGCGAATGTCGCCTTCACCGGCCTGGCGATGCCGCTTTGCTGCGAGAACATCTCGGCCCCCGCGATTCGCGCTGCCAAGCCCGAGGAGATCGACGCCCTGGCGCGGCGGGCGCGGGAGTTTCTGGAACTGGTGGTGCGGGGACTGCACGCGTAGCTCAGAGTTGGTACATCGTGCGCAGCACGATCCGCATGCCGAATTCCCCTCACGCGGAGCGTGAGGACTACGGTGTGGGCATGGACGGTTTGGCGCCCTTGGCATAGGCTGCGATTTTGTCCCTTGCACTGTGATTTTGGAGCGGGCACGCCTTGAGCGACATGTTGACGGAACTCGTGGATCGGAAGAGCGTCATGCGCCGCGCGGCGTACGACGCCCGCAATGCCCAGGAAGACAAGGAAGCCGTCAGCCAGCGGGCCATCGCGCGGTTTCTCGAGCTGCCGGAGTACCGCGGCGCAAAGACCGCGCTGTGGTATCTCGATTGCCGTTCGGAGCTGCGGACGCGGCAGGCCCTGCCGGCGGCGCTGGCCAGCGGCCAGCGGATCGTCGTGCCATATTGCACGGTCGATGAGCACGGCGCGAACAAGCTGGGGCTGTGGCATTTGCAGGGCATGGACGAGCTTGTCGTCGGCAAGTGGAAGATTCTGGAGCCGCCGCGCGACCGCTGGGGCGAGGCGGGCAAGGAGGTCGATCCGGCGGAAATAGACATCGTGATGGTCCCGGGCGTGGCTTTTAGCCGCGAGGGGGGCCGGATGGGCAACGGCCAGGGCTACTACGACCGGTTGTTGGGGCGGGTCCGACCGGATTGTGCGCTGGTGGGACTGTGCTACGAATGCCAGTTGTTTGACGACCTGGTGGTGGGTCCGCACGACGTGTTCATGGACAAGGTGGTCAGTGAAGAGGCCGTGTATGCGGGTCGCGGCCGGCGGGCAGCGGCTGTTCGCGCGCCCAAATGAGCCGCCAGCTGCACCGCTTGGGAACCTGAGGATTTGCGATGGCTGCGGTGATCGACGATACGTATGCCGAGGCGTTTCGCAGCATCTACGTCGAATTCTTGATCACCGCGCGCGACCGGCGGTGGGTGGAGCACGCGGTCAGCGCCGCCACAGGCAACGCTTCGAGCACCATCCTCTGCGACTGTGAGGCGGGGCTCGACCGGTTCGTGGGTCCGGGCGGCGACGAGTCGGTGGCCACGCCCGACGGACGGCCGGGCGCGATCGTGCAACTGCACGTGCCGCGATTCCGCAAGGACCGCGTGGAGGCGCTGGAAAGGGCGGCGCTGGTGCGGATCAGCCAGAACGTGCTCACCTGCCCGACGGCCGCGTGCTTCAACCTCGTCGAGAGCCAGACGTACTTCCGCCTGGGTCGCAAGATTGCCTATTTCGGCGACGGGTTTCAGCAGCGGATCGAGCGGTGGGGGCGCAAGCTGTGGTGGATTCCAACGCTTGGCGGCGAGTTTGTCCTCGATCGCCGCTTCGGTTACGCCGACGGCCTGATGGGGGGCAACCTCTGGTATTTCGGCGCGACGAGCGATGCCGCGCTCGCTGCGGCCGAGCGGGGCGTGGCGGCTGTCGCAGCGTGCCCGGGCGTGATCATGCCCTTTCCCGGCGGCATTGCCGGAAGCGGATCGAAGGCGGGGAGCAAGTATCGCTTTGCCATCGCCAGCACGTATGAGAAGTACTGCCCGCTGTTGCGTGACAATCCCGCGGCCAGTTCGGCCCTGCCGGAGGGTGTGGCCTCGGTCATGGAGATCATCATCAACGGCCGCGACTTGCCGTCGATCGTCGGGGCGACGCAGGCGGCCATCGCGGCTGCGGTCGATACGCCGGGCCTGGTGCAAATTTCGGCGGGCAATTACGGCGGCCGCCTGGGCAAGAGCTTCATCTACCTGCATCCGGACAAGCAGCCGGTCCTGTAGCCGAAGTCGCCAGACTTTGGGGCAACCAACCCGAACTCTGGCGAGTTCGGCTACTTTATGGCCTGTAGGGGTTGTCATCGATTTGCGGCTCGTGCCGGCACAAGCTGCCGTCAGAACCGCCACTCTCGGAATCTCCATACCTATTGGCCTTCCGCCCAGGGGCAGGGCGGGGGTGCAGATTGCACCACTGGTGACGCTCTTACCGATAGTCCCAAGGACACTTCTGGTCATAGCTAAGGAAGCGACCGCATGCCCGGCACCCGTACTTGGTCCCAAGCTCTGCTTGGGACCGCACGTGTTCGAAGCTCTGCTTCGGAAGTTGTCCAGGAAGCAGAGCTTCCATGCCGTGGGTTCCCAAGCGGAGCTTGGGAACCAGGAAGCGACCGCATGCCTGGAACATCCAAGCGAGCCGCACTGGCCTTGGTCGTAGCACTGTGGGTTAGAAGTGCGGCCCGGGCCGGCGATGGATTTCCAGCCGCGATGCGACCGGTACCAGCACAGGTCGTCAGCGTGGAGATTCAGAACCAGGAGGCGCCGGCCGAGACCGTTCCGGCGCCTGTCAAAAAGTCGGCCTTGCCGGCGCATGACGACGTGCAGCTCATCGCGCGGGCACTCGGCCGCGTGCAGCCGCAGGATCCGGCGGCGAAAGCGATCGACCAGGGGGACGCTCTGTTGCAAGGGGCGGGGACGACGCGGCTATGGGGAGTGAGCGTGTCGGCCTGGGAAGCGCCGGCATTTTGCCACCGCCCGCTGTATTTCGAAGACGAAAACCTCGAGCGGCACGGCCGCTCGTGCGGACTTTTCCAGCCGGCTGCGTCGGCGGTTCACTTTGCCGGCCGCACGGCGGTCTGGCCGTATCTGGCGGGGGCGTTTCCGCCGCACGAGTGCATCTATACCTTGGGCCGCGAGCGTCCGGGGAGCTGCGCTTCGTACCGGTTTTATCGGCCGCCGGTGAGTGCGTGCGGCGCGGTGTATGAAGCGGCCGCGATTACTGGGCTGTCGTTCGTCATTCCGTAGCGGCGTTACCACGGCGTCCGGAAGGTTCCGCACAGGCCGCGATACGCGCGGAGCCAGAGCGGCTGCGGATCGATCTCGATCCGGGCCCAGCCAATTGCACCGACAAGCGGCAGGTCGTCGCGCGGATCGAGAGCGATCGCCACCTGATAATACGAGCCGGTGGGCCGCACGCGGCCGTCGCTGCCGGTGGTCAGCGGAATGAGCTGCTCGGCGATGATCTGCGGCGGCAGCTCGTCGCCCGTCTCGCGGCGGGCGATCTGGTGCACGTGGCCGCGCCAGACTTCGCCCGGGAGTTGGTGCAGCACGAGCCGCACGTGCTGCCCTTCGCGGAGTCCTTGGATGTCGGTTTCGGCCACGATCGCCAACGCCTCCAGTTGCCGCGGATCGCCGATCGTACATAGCAGCGTGCCGGCATCCAGGTGACAGCCCAGGTTCCGCGGCTCTTGCGGCGTTCCGGAAAAAGGCGTCAGGCTCTCGTCCTGCGGATCGGCGGTGCGAGCGGGGGGCGGCAACACGGTGCCCGAAATCGGCGCTGTGAGCGTGAGGCGCGCCGCCTCGCGGCGCTTTTGTGCAAGCTGCTCGGTGAGATCGGCCAGCCGCTTGTGGGCCGTGGGAAGCTGATCGGCAAGTTTCGGATCGCGATGCTGGCGGAGGGCCAGGTGAGCAACTTGCAATCGCTGCTGCGCTTCGAGGCTGGCCAGCTCGGCAACTTCGAGCTCCAGCTGCCGATTCACAAGCTGCGCGACCGGCTCTCCCGCGGCGACTTGCTGGCCCGCGGGCTTGGCCAGCTCAAGCAAGCCAGAAGCGGGGACATAGACGTCGCGGCCATCGACGGGGCGCGTGATGGCGGGCCCGGTCACGCTCGCAGGCAGCGGGATCAAGGCAATCGCGGCGAGGAGCGCCGCGAGCAGCAGCGACGAGAAGAGCAGCCGGCGGCCGCTGATCTGGCGGCGCAGCGACGGATTGCTCATGAAGGTCGCAGTCCGGGCGATGGGCTCAGCCGCGACGGAGGCAAGCACAATCGCCGCGATGGCGACGCTTACTGCGCCCAGGCCTAGCGGCCGCAATGCCGCATCGAGCACCCACAGGATGCCGACGATCACCAGTGCGCGGTAGATCGTCGAGGCGATTGCGTAGCTCCTCAGAACAACTGGCCCCGGCTCGGCCAGAAATCGCGGCTGCTCGAGCGTCACGCCGGCAAGCAGCCAAGCCAGGCCGCGGCGCAGCGTGGCCGAGGCCTGCTGTTGAAGGTTCGGAGTGCCCAGCCAATCTGCCAGGACGTAATAGCCGTCGTATCGCAAGAGCGGGTTGCCGTTGATCAGCAGCGTTCCGACCGAGCAGACGAACATCACATTCAGGGCCAGAGCATTGATCCAGCCGGGCTGGGTCATCGACCACACGAGCGTCGCCAGCGCGGCCAGAACCATTTCAACCGCGACGCCCGCCGCACTCACGGCAATTCGCCGCCACCGGTCGCGAAACATCCAGGCGTCCGAGACATCACAGTAGAGTGCGGGCGTGAACACCAGCAGCATGATCCCCAGCCGGTTGCACTCGCCGCCAAAGTGCTTGCAGGTCACGGCGTGGCCCAGTTCGTGCAGCGTTTTCACCAGGGCCAGGCTGACGGCGAGCCAGACAATATTGCCCGGGCCAAAGAATTCTGTCAGCCGCGGCAGCCGCTCGATGAGCACGCCGAAGTTGACAACGACGATGGCCGCGGCCGCCGTCATGAGAAATAAAGCCACCATGAGGCAAGCCGGCGAGAATGGCCACGCCAATCGCGGCACGATTTTCGTGAGGAATCGATCGGGATTGATGCCCGGCAGCCGGATGGCCAGTACGTTGCCGAGCGACGCCAGCCAGGACTGCCACTGGCGCGAGCGGTCGCGCGCCAGGAGCTGCTCGCCCTGGCCCAGTGCGGCAGCGGCGACCAGCCCCTCGCGGTGAAGCAAGGCCAGAAAGCCGGCAAGCTCAGTCCGCCTCAGCCGCCGCGGGGCAAATCGCTCTTCGAAGCGGGCGATGATTTCGTCGAGCGATAGCTGGCCATCGAGCAGCCCGAGGATGAAGCGTTCCTCGCCCTTGAGCTGATAATAGCGGAGGGCGACCGGGTCCTTGATCGTCCAGTAGGGCTCGCCCCGATACTCGATCGGGACGATCGCCAGGTCGCGCCTGGCCCGCGGCAGCGATGCAGCGTCACTTGTAGGCATCGGAATGGCGCTCATCAGGATCGTGTGGCCGGTCCACAAATTCCAAGCACCAAGCACCAAATCTCAAGCGCCAAGCACCAAATCCCAAGCACCAAATCTCAAACAAGCACCAAACTCGAAGGACCGAATGACCGAAACGGCTCGTTGCGAGGGTTTTGGTCATTTGTGCTTGCCTCATTGGGATTTGTTTGTGATTTGGTGCTTGGTCCTTGGTGTTTGTTTGTCGTTTAGGCCTTAAGGCGCTGAAGTGCTTGAGCCGGTGCGGATCGACATTTTCGCCGGCAAGCCTGCCCGCAGGCGGCCGTCGCGGTTGTCGAACTCCGCGATCAGTCGGACTTGCCGGTTGATGGGGTTGGCCTCGGGAGAGACGAAAACGACGCGTCCCGTGAACGCCGTTTCCTTCCCGTCCGCAAGCGTGACAACGAGCGTGGCCGGCTGGCCGTCCAAGGGGGCGGTCAGTTGTTCGAGCTTGACGAAGCCGGCGGCTCGGAGGCGGTCGTCGCGGACGAGGCGCAGGACGGCTTTGCCCGGTTCGAGCCATTCGCCGGCGCGGCGTCGCACCTCGACTACGACGCCGTCGATCGGGGCAACCAGCTGCCGCCGCTCGCGGGCCCGCTGGGCCATCGCCAGCTCGCTGGCCGCGGCTTCGACCGCCCGGGCAGCGGCGGCCCGATCTTCGCCGGCCTGCTCGACATCGAGCTCTGCGCGGCGGACCTCCAAGCGGAGCTTGGACAATTGCGTTTCGGAGACGACGCGGGCCACGTTCTCGTTGGCGGCGACTGCCCGGTCGAGTTCGAGCCTGGCGAGCTTGAGCGACTCCTCGGCCCGGAGCAGCTTGACGTTGCTCTTGGCTTGTTCCTGGGCGTGTTTCAGGGCGATCTGGGACCGCTCGATTTGCAACAATGCATCCCGGTCGTCAAGGCGCCCCAATTTGTCGCCCGCTTTCACGCGGCTGCCCTCGGTGACGGCCAGCTCCACGAGAGGCCCGGCTTCATCGGCGGCCAATTCGACCTCGGCGATCAGGCTGACGACGGCCGATTCGACGGCAACTTCGCCGGCCCGTGTGGTTAGTGGGCACAGTGCAGCAAGCAACGGCGCGGCGAGTAGCGCCAGAAGCAGAGTGGCGCGCGACGAAAGCGACATGGAAGCCTCAAAACAGCAGGGACGTGCGAACGAAGTCGATCAGGTCGTGCAGCCAGACATAGCCAACGCTCCGCCGGCCGCAATGAATGCGGGCCATGACGCGCGAGCCAGCGCGGGCGTCGGCGGGAGGCGGGCTGTCAAGCGCCGCAATCGTCTGGGCCATCGCTTTGCCGCCCGCCGCGTCGGTCGCCTGGGCCATGCGATCCAGATGGCCGCGGTAGGTCATTGCCGGATCGCTGGCCAGCAGGAATGTAACGGGCAGTTTCTCGCTCGACGTGCTGCGCTGACCGGCAAGCACGTGGCCGGTTTCCCGATCCGGTACGTCCAGCTCCAGCACCCACGGGCCCGCTGGGTCGGCGATCGTCAGCAGCGTCTGCCCTTGCTTGACCGGTCGATTGGCGAGCGACTCGTCGGGATTCCAGGTCAGCACGATTCCATCCAGCGGGCTGGCGACGTCGAGCTCGCGGCGCAATTGCCGCAAGACTTGCAACTGGGCCTCCAGCCCCCGAATTTGCTGCTTGAGCTGCTCCTCCTCGCTGGCCAGGCGGTCCTGGTCGCCGGCGGCGGCGTCGCCGGGGCGCGAGCGCGACGAACTAACCGCATCGAGCCGCGACTGCGCCGTTCGCAGCTCGCCACCGATCCGGCTTTCGTCCAGATCGAGGCCCGGACTAGCGATTGTCAGCAGCATGTCCCCCTTGGCCACCCGCTGGCCGTGGGCTGCGTGGACCACCTCTACGATCCCGTCGCTGGGGGCAAACAGGTTGCGGCGAACTTGCGGCTGCAAGGTCCCTTCCACCTCGACGGTAAAATCGGCGGGCACGACGGCGAGGAGCGTAATTGCGACTGCCAAGGCCGCCACACTCAGCGCCACCGCGATTGGGCGGCGCGAAATCGTGCTGAGCATCTTCGCCAGCCGCTTTTGCAGCGGTAAAAGTGGCAGCGCGTGGTGAGCAAGGGCGTTGCCCAGGGCCGAGCCGCTGAGTCGGGCGAGCTGGCCGGCACGCTCGGCCAGCGTATCGACGGGCTGCTCTACAAAAGATTCGGCGACCAGCAGCCCGTGCGGTGGAGCAATGTCAGACGACTTCGACTCCGCATCAGGACGGCGCAGAGGAATCGCCACAAGCTGACGCGCATGCCCCAGGTCGAGATAGTCCTGCAACGCGCCGGCTAATTGCGGCGGAAGCTCTTCGGTGCTGTCCTCGCGCCACGTCAACGGCTCGCCACTGGCAGCCACAGCCGCGGCAAGTCGCTCGAGCGCGGCGACCTGCCTGCTGCTGCGGTCCACATGATCGACTGCACTTACAGCAAGAGCGATCGCGCGGCCATTCTTGAGCCGCAAGACGCTGACCCGGTCGCAACCGATCCACTGCCGCCCGTCGTTGGCGATTGCATAGGCCGTGGCGACCGGATCGAGCCCCGCATGCATCCTCGAGACCAGCTCCGCGAACTGCGCTTGGTTCACGTCGCGCTGGCGAAGCTTGGTAAGCTCGCGGCGGCGGTGAAAGTCACCCGCGATCTCGGCCATCACGCCGACGAGCCGCGCCGCGCCTGCCTGAAGATCGGGACCGGCGTCGCGCTCCAGCGCGACTTCAATCACCAGCGAGCTCTCTTCGTCCGCGGCAACCTGGCAGACAACCAGCGGCCAGGGATGCGGATGGTCGCAAGGATAGCGAGCCGAGGCCCGGGCAAACGCGGGCAACACAAGCGGCGGAGCATTGCCCCAGTGGCTGTTTTCGCCGACCGCGGGGCCCATGCGATCGACGAGCGGCTGGCGATCG
>JAKEHX010000667.1 GCA_022614795.1 Planctomycetaceae bacterium
CATGAGGCGCAAGGAGGTCGAGGCGGAGTTGGGTGAGATCAAGGAGGACCTGAGCCCCTATATCATTTACCGCGTCCAGGTTGGTTCGAAGGCATACGGCCTGGCCGAACGGGACGCAGATGACGACCTCCGTGGCATTTATCTGCCGCCGGCTCGCCTGGACTGGGGCTTGTATCCGCTGCCGGAACAGATTGAGCGGCAGGCGGAGAACAACGACGAAGTCTATTGGGAACTTGAGAAGTTCCTGATGCTGGCCCTGAAAGCAAACCCCAACGTGCTGGAGACGTTATGGAGCCCGCTGGTGATCACGGCGACGCCGATTGCGCATGAGCTGCGCCAACTGCGGACTGCGTTCCTGTCGCAGCACTTGTACAAGACGTACTCGGGCTACGTGCTCAGCCAGTTTCGCCGCATGGCCCATGCAGTCCGCAGCGGCGGATCGTACAAGCCCAAGCACGCGATGCACCTGGTACGGCTCTTGCACAGTGGCATTCACGGCCTCGAAACCGGTGAAATCCTGGTCGATGTCTCGCACCGCCGCGATGAGCTATTGCAGATCAAGCACGGCGAATTCACGTTTGAAGAAGTGAAACAGCAGGCCTTGGCGCTGGAACGCGCGTTTCAGAGGGCGATGGAGGCCACTCGCCTGCCGGAACAACCCGATTTCGCCCGCGTGAACGACTTCCTGATCCGCGCCCGACGGAGCATGGTCAGTGATTCACCTTGACACCTGGAAAGATTTCACAGCGTCGCTCGACGTCCGGCCGCTGTTCGTCACGGTCAGCGGCGCGCATCTGTACGGGTTCGAATCGCCGGACAGCGACGTCGATCTGCGCGGCTGCCATTTGTTGCCGCTCCGCGAAGTGATCGGATTGCGGCCGGCGAACGAAACGCTGGAGCGATCGGGCATCCATGCGGGGGTGGAGGTCGATCTGGTCAGCCACGACTTAGGGAAATACCTGAACCTTCTCGTGAAAAACAATGGCTACGTCCTGGAGCAGATTTTCTCGCCGCTGGTGGTGACGGGACAGGAATTTCTCGATCGGCTGCGGCCGATCGCTCGCCGGTGCATCACGCGGTTTCATTACTTTCACTACCGCGGATTTTTCGCCACGCAGCGAAAACTCCTGGAGAAGGAGGACCCCAAACGGGCGAAATCGCTGCTGTATGCGTACCGTGTGCTGTTGACGGGAATTAACCTGCTCACAAGCGGCGAAGTCGAGGCCAATTTGCGCGTGCTCAACGACCGGTTTCAGCTCCCCTATATCGAAGAGCTGATCGCTGCCAAAGTCGCGGAAAAGGTCGGCATGCCGTCCCTTGATTGGTCGCTGCACGATGCCGAGCTACAGCGGCTGGAGCGGGAGCTGGAATCGGCCTTTGCCGCTTCGCCACTGGGAGAGGAGCGCGATCTGGATGCCGTCAATAACCTGCTGGTTGAGCAGCGGCTTGCTGGCTTACACGCAATCTGACCGCAGAAATCTGGATCAATCGGCTTTGGCCCCCCGTGCCCGATGAGCGCGCAGGATTGTGTACGCCATCCCCGCAACGGCGCCGACCAGCAGCAGATACCAGGCGGTGTCCGAGAGCGAGCCGCTGACTTGCTGGCTCGTAAGTTGCAGCATCAGGCGATGGTCGCGGGCGACGTGAGCGTAGTCGGTCGGTCCGCTGCAACCGTAGAACTTGGTAGACAGCGCGCCGACGAGGGCGACCATGATGACCGACATCCGAAAGAGGCGGCCCCACATTGCGCCGGACTGAGGGCCGACGAGGGCCTGCCAGAGGGGAATTGCCGAGAAGCCGATCACGTAGTAGCAGACAATGCCGATGACGAGGGCCAGAGCTAAACCGACGACGTAATAGATCAGGATCGGGGTCACGAGGAATCAGTCGCGCGGTCTGGATCTGGCGCCTGCCGCGTGCAGGATGGTGTACGTCGCCAACAGCGGCAGGAAGAGGGCAATCAGTGCGTAGAGGAGAAACTCGAGGATCACTTGGACGCTATCGGCCAGGCTGAACACGAGGGCCACGTTGTCGGCGAGGACGCCGCTATCCGGCCGGTAGCGGATGGCTGCCGACAGGGCCGAGAACAATAAGACCAGGACGATCAAGCGGGACCAGAACGACTCGATCGCCGCGTCCGCGAATATGGCGGAGAGGAACCGGCCCAGCGGCGGGCGGATCATCCAGTAGATGAGCAGCGGCGCCGCCAGGCCGAAGATCAGCGAGAACAAGTAGACCTGAATCTCAATCGGCAGGCGATCGAACATGAGTATCGCCGTGGCAGGGGCTGTGGGTTAGGGCTAGGGGCCTTGGGCACGGCCCCACTGGTGATCCGTTTCAAGGACCGGTTATTCCGGGTGTGCCGCCGCTGCTGAGGCAAACGGAGCGATCGGTTGTTCCGGAATTGCCGGCGATAACGCCCTCGCCTCGGGTGATTCTACTCTTGGGCTCGCCGCGGAGGGGTGACGATTGTGCCGAATGTTTCGGCCGGGAAAGCAGCTTCGGCGAATCGTTCTTCTGGCCAGGCGGGAGCATTTGCCCAGGGAGTTCAGCCAGATGGGGGCTGCGGATTTGCCCGGCCGGCAAATGTGACCTAAGTTTTCCTTGCGTCACTGCAAGTGTGGCTTCTCCAACCCCACGAGCATGGCCAGCGGGCTATTCCCGCTGGCTGCGCCCGCGCGGTTGATCCAATAAAAAGGGTCCTTTGATGTTCAAGCTCAAACGATATCTGCAGGACGACGCCGCAAACACGGCAACCGAGTACGCGGTCATGCTGGCCCTGATTATGGTGGTGTGCATGGCGGCGATCGGCTTTTTCGGCAGCCATGCGGGCGGCAGCCTGGGTTATTCGTCGGACCGCATCGACAAAGCCGTGAACGGGGCCGCCAGCTAGGCGGGGACGTAGCTGAAGTCGCCAGACTTCAGGAAATCCTGCCTGAACTCTGGCGCTTTTCAGCTACGGGCGGATTGTATTTCGGCGACGAGCCGGCGCGGCGCGCCGATGTCGAGGACGTGCACGACCCCGAGGAATTCAGGTGCGGCCGGGTTCTCGAAGCCAATCTTGCGGGCCACGAAAGTGCAGGTGTGGTCGGCGCGAACCGTTGGATCTGAAGCGAGCCCCGTATCACATTCCAGGCCGCTGGGCAAATCGACAGCCAGCTTGCGGCACGTTTGGGAATTCAGCCGGCGGATAGCCTCATCCCAGGGAGGCCGGGGGGCGCCAGTCGCTCCGGTTCCGAGCAGTGCATCCACGATCCACTCGGCACCAGCCAACTCTGCGTCAAATCGACTGGCGTCCCAGGGACCGGACAGATCGATCAGGGGGATGCCGGATTTGACGACAATGGCGTAGTTTACGGCCGCATCGCCGTGCAGCTCGGCGGGCGGGCCGAACAACAGCACCTTCACCGCGATCCCCCGCAGGTCCAAGTGCCGGGCCATCACCAGGCCGTCGCCAGCGTTGTTCCCCTTGCCGCAGACAATTGCCACCGGCCCCCGGCAGGCCAGCCGGCAGAGCACGTCCACGCAGCCGCGTCCGGCATTTTCCATGAGCACCAGGCCGGAGAGGCCATACTCTTGGATGGCGCGGCGGTCGATCGAGCGGACTTGGGCGCGGGATAAGGCCATTGGGGATTTCAGATTGCAGATTTCAGATTTAAGATTTGAAGACAGCTTCCACTCAAAGCATCATAAATCTGAAATCTGAAATCTGAAATTGGTGCCTTATGCCTCTCTACGAATATCATTGCCTCGACTGCAACGAGCCGTTCGAGCTTCTGGTGCGCGGCAACGAAACGCCGCATTGCCCCGACTGCGAAGGGACGCGGCTGGAGAAGCTGCTGTCGGCGCCGGCGGCCCACATTGGCGGGCACGAGCTGCCGATCTGCCAGCCGCTGCCGGCAGGGGGCTGCGGTCTTCCCCAGTGCGGCACGGGCGGGTGCATGATGGAAGACTAAGCGGATTTAGGATTTCAGATTTCAGATTTGGCAGCGGCCGAAGAGTAAATCTGAAATCTGAAATCCGAAATCTGAAATCAATATGTCCGGTCCACCGACGATCATCTATCACGCCGCGAGCACGCAGCAGGCCCATATTCTCAAGGGGGTGCTGGAGGAACGGGGCATCGCGTCGTGGGTGGTCAACGATAACATACAGGTCGCCGGGGGCGAGCTGCCGCTGGGCTGGTCGGCGGCGGCATGCGTGGCCGTGGGTGAGACCGATGCCGTGGAGGCGCGGCAGATCGCCGAAGAGTTCGACCGCACAACGGCCCACGAGCCGGCTGCGGATACTAGCGCCGAGCCCGCCGCGAGCGACGAGTGGAAGGACTGGCCCGTATGCCCGCAGTGCCAGGCGCGGCGGCAAGTCCGCTGCGGGATCTGCGGCTCGGCGGGGACAAGCTTCCCGCTGGCCGATATCGGCGATAACGGGGTGCTGCTGATGTGCGAGGCGTGCGACGACCACTTCCGGCCCGAGATGTTCCGCCTGTGCCACCAGTGCGGATACGACTATGGCGAGGGGATCGCGGTCGATGGACCGCACACGCCGGTCGATTACAGCCCGCGGATGTGGGTGGTCGTCGGCGGCATGGCGGCAGTCGCGGCGGCGATCGCGGCGTATTTTTATGTGTTGATGAAGTAGGCATGTAGGGTCCCGACCGCCGGGCGGGACCTGCTGCGGTCGGAAGTCAGAGGTCAGGCTGCGTTCTCCGTTTTTCAACTGCGGATCGCTGCGAATGTCGGCAGTCACTCAGCCCCGTTCACGGGGCTTTGCCTCTTAGGCCCGGCGATTACGCCGGGTTAGACGATGGCAAGTCGATGGGAAAACAATATTCTGCGATCAGCCCTCTGATCGCCAGTCCCATTCATGGGGCTTTTCGAAGCCGCGGCTTTAGCCACCGCGGCTCAAGCCAGTGCGCGAAGCCCCGTAAACGGGGCTCGGAGAAACAAACCAAAACAATCTATCTTGCCGCCTTCCGACCCGGCGTAAACGCCGGGCCTGACCTGAGAAAGGGGCATGAATGCCCCTCAGCATTCAGTTCGCCCACGCAGACGCCGGCGGCTCGGCAGGAGCCTCGCCCGCCCGACTGCAACTGGTCCCGCGGAGCCCGCGGGACGTACTAGCTAGAACAGCTCGCTGATCACTTCGCCGTGGTCGATGGCGGCGATGGGGCGGCCCGTGTGATCGGGGAAGGTCGTTTCGCCGTCCACTCCCAGCACGCGGAAGATCGTGTGGTGGATGTCGCCCGGCTTGACGGGGCGATCTTGCGGAACTTCGCCGAGGCGGTTGGTGGAGCCGACGATGCGGCCCCCTTTCACGCCGCCGCCCCCCATGAGGCAGAACATCGCATTGCCCCAGTGGTCGCGGCCCGGCGTCCCCTGCGACATCGGCGCGCCGCCGTTGCCGCCGTCGTTCATGCGGGGCGTACGGCTGAACTCGCCACACAGGACGACAAGCGTCTTGTCGAGAATGCCGCGCTCCGCAAGGTCGGTGAAGAGGGCCGCGACGAGCTGGTCGATCTTGGGGAGGTAGTTTTCCATCCCCTTTTGCAGGTCCCAGTGATGGTCCCAGCCGCCGAAGTGGCAGGTGACAAAGGTCGTGCCCGCTTCGACGAGACGGCGGGCGAGCAGAGTGCTTTGGCCCCAGGAATGCCGGCCGTAGCGCTCGCGTAGCTTGGGATCTTCCTGCGAGAGGTCGAACGCGCGGCGGGCCTGCTGGCCGGTGATCAGCTCATAGGCCTGCCGGTCGAAGCGGTCCATCGCGTCGAGCGTGCCCGAGCGATCGGTTTCGCGGCGGAGATGATCGAAGTGTCCGATCAGGCTGCGGCGGCTCGTCAGCCGGTCGAGCGTGAGCTGGCTGGACAGGGCCAGGTTCTGCACCTGGAACTTATCGTTGTTCGGGTCCCCTTCGGTCTCGAACGGGTTCTCCTGCGGGCCGAGGTAGTTGCCGCCGAAATAGCCGGGGCGCAGGCCGATGCTCATCGCATAGGGGACGGCGACATTGGCAGGCATGCCTGCTTTGCGCGGGCCGACGAGCTTCGTGGCGATCGAGCCGAAAAACGGAAACTTGCCGACGTTGTTGAGGCCATTGACGCCGGCGTTGCGACCCGTGAGCATCCAGTGGCCGCCGGTGAAGTGGTCGCCCGAATCGTGGTGCAGCGAGCGGACAATCGAGAACTTGTCGGCGATCTGAGCCTGGAGCGGGAACAGTTCGGTGACTTCGATCCCCGAGACGTTGGTTTTGATGGGCCGCCAGATGCCGCGATATTCGGGCGGGGCTTCCGGCTTCATGTCGTACATGTCCATGTGGCCCGGGCCGCCGTCGAGCCACAGCAGAATGACCGAGGTGTCTTTTTTCACGCCAGTGGCGGCAGCGGAGGCCTCCCGGATGCGGAGGAACTGCGAGAGCCCGATCGAGCCCATGCCGGCCAGGCCGATCTGGAGAAAATTCCGGCGGGACTGGCCATCGCAGTAGCGGGGTGTCGAGCCAAGGGGAATGCGAAACATGTGGAAAACTCGCGGAGTGCAGGGGCGGGCAGGTTCGCCGCAAGCGGCGAGGCGGGCGGAAGGAGATGTGTCGCCAGGAGAGCCTGGTTACGACCCATCTACAACCGTTGATCGGAATTCTAGTCGGCCGAGTTTGGGCCAGTCAACAGAAAAGCGGCTTGCTAGCGGCCCAGAAGGGGGGTGACTTGCAAATGGCCAATGACCAAATCCCAATGACCAAGGGAAGTCAGGAGATTTGGTCATTGGGGCTTGGTCATTGGTCATTTACACCGGATGGGACAAACCCAAGAACAAAGCGTGATAGTGCACTAGCCCGATTTGCGGGGCGTTGACTTCGGCACCCCTGGAATGACCTCGATCGACTGCGACGTCACGCGGACCGTCACTTCCTCGCCAGCCTTCATGTCCAGCCATTTCTCGGCGAACACATTGCTGAAACTGGTGCCCTTGATCCGCAGCGATCCCTCCGGCACCACGAGCATCCGCTGGCTCCGTTCCGACACCCGATCAACGAAGCGATGGCCGTTGATTTCGACCGAGACGAAGCCTCGATCGGCCTGTACCTCGAGATTGAGAATGCCGCCCGGCTTGACTTCGTACACTTGCGTTACGGAATCCTTGCCACTGTCGGAGTTGACGCGGATGTTGTCGGAGAAGACCGTGACGTCGTCGCTCTTGACCGTCAGCAGGTAATCGCCGGCCTTCAGGCGGTAGATGTTGTCGGGAACGACCGGCACGTCTTCGTCGATGTACTGCATGGCCGCGCCGGGCGAATAGCCGGAGTAAGTGACGTTCTGTAGCCGGAGCGTGGCCTTCAGGCGTCGGTCGGGAATCTTGACGGCCAGGCGGCCGGTATGCACCAGCCCCGCGTTGCCGCTGTTGTGCAGGAAATAGGAACCGACCGCGCCCAGGCAACCCAGCGACAACAGGCCCCCCAGCACGAGTGCCAGGCCCAAGAGCGCGCGGGCGGCGCGGCTGCGGGGAGTGGGCGGGGCGTCGGCGAACGGATCGTATTTGGCGGGTTTGGCCAGCATCGGTTCGGCTCCTGTGGCAAGTGACGTGGGCTGCTGGGCGTCTGCGAAGGCTTCGCGCACCTCGTTGCGCCACAATTGCCTGACCAGCCACACCGCGATTCCGACGGCCAGCGGCCAGCAGGGAATATTGACCAGGGCCGGCAAGAGCGAGAGCCAGGCGGCGCCGGCCACGGCGTGATACGAACCGCGCCGCAGGGCCAGGATTCCAGCGCCCAGGGGGACGATCGACAGCGCACCCAGGAGCCAAAACAGGCCCACGATCGGAAACAAAATCTCCGGTCTAGGCCGTTCCCCCTGTGTCGAGAATATCGAATTCGCGAAGCCGACCAGCCCGATCATGCCGATCCAGCAGAGTGCCGCCAGGGACAGAAAAGCGAAACCAATCGGGCGGATGTGATAGCGAATCCAACGCACATCGAGCCGCCCGTCAGCGGTCAAGCGACTCGGCTCGGCCAGGGCAAAGGCGTCGCGCGCCCGGCGTTTGCGCAGCCACCAGGCCGCCCAGCCCGCCAGACCGACGGCAACCGGCCAGCAAGGAAAGTTCAGCAGTGCCGTCAGCAACGAAATCCACGCACAACCCACGGCTGCCCGATACCAGGCCAGCCGCATGGTCAGAATGCCCCCAA
>JAKEHX010000668.1 GCA_022614795.1 Planctomycetaceae bacterium
GAAGAATCGAGCGTTGATGCCGAGCTCGCAAGTGCCCAGCGCGACATGCTGGTCGTCCTCAAATTGCAGAAACGCTTATCCGGGCAGACAACGAGTGCCGCGGTCAAGGTCGCGACGTTCGACCGGGAAAAGGGCCAGCAATCCCTGAAACCAACCGACGAGCGGTTGCCGATGCCAATCGCGGAAATCGCGGCGCGGCTGCGCGATCCATCGCAGGGCGCCGTGGCGACGATTGATGGCGACGGCAGCTTGCTGCTTTCGACCGATCGCCAGCGGATCGACCGGCTGTTTGGCTGGGACGGCCAGCGCTACCAGCTCGAGCGGCGCGAAGACCAGTGGGTGCTGGCAACGAGGCTGGCTGACGGCCGAGTGCTGCGCGGCTACCTGGCCGACAATCCCGAAAAACCTGCCAGACCGCTCGCGAAGTTCTCGATCGAAGACTCGAGCGCGCGCGGCGCGAAGCCAAAGCCTGCTGCGAAAGTAAGCGACGCAGCGGCCAGTGCCAATTGACCGAGGATCGCTGGCTGCGGTCATTTGCCAGGCGCCGGATCGAGCGGCGCTCCAGCCTCAAAAAACGCCAGCAGATCGAGTATTGCCTTTTCGTCGAACGTGTCGAGCAGATGGTCCGGCATCGGAGAGCTATCGGCCAGCTTCGACCGCTCGATCTCAAGTTTGTTCAGCTCAACGATTTGGGCCGGTTTGAGCGGGTCGGTCGCCAAGCGCAGCGTCTGGCTGCGATAATCTCCCTCCGAAACGACGCGGCCCACGAGCGATCGTCCGTCTTTCAGCATCACCTGCACATTGCGGTAGTTTTCGGCCACAACCGCAGACGGAGTCAATACCGAGGCCAGCACATCCTTGCGGCTGAAGCGGGCAGCAACGTGCGTCAAATCGGGACCAACGGCTGGGCCACGTGCTCCTACGCGATGACAGCGAATGCACAGGGCCTCGCGAAACACGGCCGCACCGCGGACGACGGCGGCGATATGCTCCGGCTCGCGCTTCCGCGACGAGTCGTTGAGGGCCGGAAGCAGATCGTCGAGCGTCCAGGCTTTGACAACTGGCCGCTGACT
The DNA here is from genome assembly GCA_022614795.1 of Planctomycetaceae bacterium. Classification (GTDB taxonomy): domain Bacteria; phylum Planctomycetota; class Planctomycetia; order Pirellulales; family Pirellulaceae; genus CAYLLN01. Next base: position 1,074 of record JAKEHX010000668.1, read on the forward strand.
GGCGGCAATGTCGGGCTCTGGCTCGGGGCGTGGCTCGATTACGCCGGCCAGCGCCTGTCGCTCTTCGGCTGACAATGTCGCCAACGAATCCTCGCGGAGGCTCGCCAAGAAGCGCGGCAGCCCTTCGCCGGCAACAAACCGCGCGGCATCGTTCAGCGCGATGAAATACTCGCGCCGCCCGTCCATTGTCCAGCCCTCCTTGACGTTGCGCAACACCAAAAGACCCATCATCCGGTCCTCTTGGCGCTCGCTCGTCAAAAGCGATCTGGCATGTTCGCGACCGGCGGGAGCGCCCAGATCGACAAGCAGCTGGGCCAATTCGTGCCGCAACCGCGTGCTCGCAGGCTGGGAATCATCGAGCAGGTGAAATCGCCCAACGGGCACCAGTTGAGCGGCCATCGTCGACTGCTGCCGGGCAACTGAGGCCGGCGCCGCGGCACGGAGGCCCTGATAGAGATGCATCAACGTGAGACACTGCGATCTTGTCATCTTCGCAGGCGACATGCGCAGCAGCCGGTCGAGGATTGGTTCCACGGAATCTTCGCCGGCACCGGCGGCCAATGCCGCGAGCGCTGTTAGTGCGGTCGCAGTATCTGATTCGGCCAGGGCCTTGTCGCGCCACTTGCTCAGCGGCTGGAGCTCGATGGCTACGCGGGCAGCGCAGCGGATCCAAGGGTCGGCACTGCCCAAGTGCGGCCAGGCTGCGTTAATTGCAGCCGGATCAGCGCGTCCATGAAGCGCCTCCAGCCGGTGACGCAACGCCCGCGCGGCTGCGGAATGTGCGATGCAGGCTTGCTCGTGTGGGCCGGCCTCGGCTCGCTGAGGCGAATTGCCGCTAAAACTGATTTTGTAAAGCGCCGACTGGGTCTTTCGCCCGCCAGTGATCAGGTACATCGCGCCATCACGTCCGAAAGCGAGATCGGTGACATTGAGCGGCCGGCCCTTCAGAAACGTCTCGGCAGCCGCTCGATAACCGGCGCCGCGCGGCGCGAGATGCACGGCCACGACGCGGCCGTACGCCCAGTCGAGGATAAACAGGGCATCGCGATATGGATGCGGAAAAGTGCTGCCAGTGCCGAAGGCGACCGCGGTGGGCGAGCCCCTGCCGATGTCGAGCGTGGCCGGCGTCCGCACCGGATGGTCGGGGAAATACGGCGGCCATTTGCCGGTCACGCCGCGCCACGCATAGTCCGCGCCGCTGGTGAGCTGCACGAGACGCGTCGGGCGGTACCACGGCGTTCCCATGTCGAATTCGGCATCGGCATCGTAAGTGAACGCATCGCCGGCGCCATTGAAGGCGATGCCGAACGGATTTCGCAGCCCGCCGCACAAAAGCTCGCAGCCCTTGCCGTCGCGATCCATTCTTACCAGATACCCCTCGCTCGTCTTTTTGCCGCGGCGAGATTCGCGCAGCGGCGACGTACGGTCGAGAACATCCGCCGTCGGCACATCGACGGAGTCGCCGTGGATCGAATAGATCATTCCATCCGGCCCCAGCGCCAGGTCGTTTCGCCCGTGCCCCACTCCGCCGGGAAACTCGCGCAATAGTTTCGTCTTGTCAAATTGACCGTCGTTGTCTTCGTCGGTGAGGCGATACAGCCCCTTGGAATTGTTGGCATTGGCGTACAGCGAACCGTACGCGTAGAGCAGCCCGCGGCATTCGAGCAGCGTCCGTTCGATTGTCTCGACTTTGGCAACGGCCAACCACCGATCGTCAAGGGTCATTCGCAAGAGCCCCTGATCTTCGCGGGCAATCGTCACGCGCCCCTGGGGATCAAAGGCCATGCTGACCCACGATCCTTCGTCCGGTTGTGCTGTGCGAACAAGGGCGATTTCGAAGCCAGGCGCAAGCCAGAACGAGGCCGGATCGGCCGCGGGCGAGCCGCCGGAAGCTTGCCGCCACTGTTCGTAGTTGTCGAAGGAGTCGATGTCAGCCGAGCGGCGCCCGGCGCCCCAGAGCTGCGGCGCGACGCGGCCCAGCGTGCGGACTTTGGCAGTTGATTCGATTGTTTGCCAGGACTCATCGGTGACAAACTTCTGTTTCCCCGTGCTTGTTTCGATGGTCAACTCCAGCGCGACGGCGGCTGGGCCGGCTGCCTGACTTGCGCCAATGACGAGCTGGTTCTGGCCCAACTTGACTAAGGGTGTGACGTCTACCTGGACGGTTTCGCTGTACGGTTCAACGACCGTGGCCAGCCGCCCGTTGATCTCGACCTCGGCCTGGCAAAAATCGGCTGCGAATTTCAGCCGCGCGCCCTGGATCGCCTCGCGAATGTTGACGGTGCGGCCGATCTGGACCTGCTCGGTTGTCTCCATGCCGATCCAGTGGGGCGTCTCTTGGGCTTCCTGTTCAGCTGAACTGCCGACCGAGGCCAACAGCATCGCCACAAGCGCCAGCACATCAGCACGCAATGACAGCCTACTCATGAACTTTCGGTCCTCGACTTTCACTGGTGTTTCGGCGGTGTCGCGATGGATCGTCCTACACCGGCTCGTCC
>JAKEHX010000669.1 GCA_022614795.1 Planctomycetaceae bacterium
GGTTGTGAATGAATCCCGTAGCGGAACTCGCCAGAGTTCCGAATCCGCGGAAAAACCTGAAGTCTGGCGACTTCAGCTACGAAAGATTCACAACCTCTCTGTACCCAGTACCAAATAGTCCGCAGCGAGGCAGCCAATGGCGTTATGCAGCCGCCAATCGAGCTGTCAGCATATCAGCTACAGCCGCCACAATCGCACCAGGGGCGCATTGGGCCGGCTGTGGATCAACCGCCAATTGCCGCGGGGAAGGGATATATGGGATGCGCCGTAACCTAGATTTTCGCATTCGCCTGGCCGAAAATCCCGCACCACGAAAGACGCCATGTTCCAAACCTTCTCGCGCAATCTAGCTGACTGGATGGAGAAGACCGTTAAGGCGATCCGCGCCAGCGGAGCAGCCGCCGCGCCGGCCTCCGCCGCCCCGTCGATCAGTCCGCACGAAGCACGGGAGGCTGAAGAACTATTCAGCCGCGTGGCCGATATCACGTCGAGCGTGGCCATCGAAGTCCAGCAGCACCGGGGCCAGCTTCAGACGCTCCGCGACGAGTTGGGATCGATTCAGCCTGGCGATGTCGCGGCAGTCGCGGCCGCCGTGGGGCAGCTGCTGGCGATCAATGAGCAGGCGCAGCATGGGCTGGCGCGTGCCGAATTGCGGTTGGAGGGGCAGATGCGGCAGCTGGCCGAGACGGCGACCGCGGCCAAGAGCGATCCGCTGACCGGCCTGGCCAACCGCCGCGGGGTGGAAGACGAGCTGGCGATTGCCGTGGGCCGGTTTGAGCAAAGCGGCCGGCCCGCGGCGGTCCTGTTGCTCGACATCGATCAATTCCAGCAATTCAACGATGCTCACGGGATCGAGGCCGGCGACCAGGCGCTCAAGCGGCTGGCCGGCGTGCTGGTGGCCCAGGCTCGCGAGGCGGATGCCGTGGCCCGGATCAGCGGCGAGGAGTTTGCCGTCGTGCTGCATGGGACCAAGGCGGCGTCGGTTCTGGAGCGGGCCGAGAATCTGCGGCGGGCCATTTGCCAGACGCCGATTCTGGTGGCGGGTAAAGAGCTGCAAATTTCCGCCAGCGGGGGCCTGGCCGAATTGCAGGAAGGGGACACGTCCGAATCCGTCCTCAAACGGGCCAACGAGGCGCTCTATGCCGCCAAGCTCGACGGCCGCAACTGCTGCTACTGGCAAGCCGACGACCGCCTCCAGCGGCTGAGCCGGCCGGCCGAAGAGCAGCTGGCCGGCGGTAATTCGGCCGACAGCGACTCGGCAAAGACGCTCGAGTCAGCAGGTTCGGCGCGAGTGCCAGCCGGTCCCAGGCACGCGTCGGTTGAGCTGGCAGCCGATCAGTTCGCCGATCCGTCGTTTATCGGACAGGTCTCGCGGCGCGCGGCCGAATGGCGGCGCGGCGGGGCGACGTTTTCGGTGGTGCTGGTGCGCGTTTCGTTCCCGACGAGCGGGGCGCAGCAAGTCTCCGAGGAGGCCCGCAAGATTGCGCTGCGAATCATTCACCAGTTCGCCCGGGCGTCGCTGCGCGACATGGATCTCGTCGCGCGATGGTGCGACGACGGGCTGGCCCTCTTGCTGCCTGGCTCGCTCGTGACTGATGCGGCGGGAGTGGCCAATCGCCTGCGGACCGCGATCGAAAAGCACGAGATGCCCGCGCCGCACACCAGCCTGAAGCTGTCGCTCAGCGCGGGCGTGGCCGAGGTGATCGAAGCCAACGACGCGCAGCGCGTGCTTCAGCGGGCCTGGACGGCGCTCGAATCAGCCGTCTCCGCGGGGGGCGGGCAAGTGTTTCTGCACGACGGTCTGCGACCGGCGCTAGTGGGATAGGGGCTGGGGAGGGAACGACGGAGGGACGGAGAGACGGAGAGACGGAGGGCGGAGAGACGGGGTGGTGGTTGTTGGTTTCTCGGCAGCTAATACCTGGTACTCGGTACTCCGTACTCAGAGGTTGTGAATGAATCCCGTAGCGGAACTCGCCAGAGTTCCGAATCCGCTGAAAAACCTGAAGTCTGGCGACTTCAGCTACGAAAGATTCACAACCTCTCAGTACCACGTTCTCGATGCTGCCTACCACGCTGAACTTGGGAACCGAGCGCGAACGCCATGACGCGATCGACGCATCAGCGAGGAGTCGTTTGCAGCACCACCAATAGGCCCCGGTGATCGGACGCAACGGACTCGTCCAGCACTTGAGCCTCGATGACTTTCCAGCGACCTGCCGGACGGGCAAGCAGATAGTCGATCTGCCGCTCGGGCTTCTCGACCGGAATTGTGGGCAAAGGGGCACGCGCCGTGCTGGCCCACGTCGTCAGAAACTCCTTGAGCACCGGGCTGTCCGGGACGTCGTTCAGATCGCCGGCCAATAGCGCGAGCGTGTCCTTTTGCGCCGCGATCAGCTCGCTAATCGCCTTGGCCGATGCTAGTCGCTGCGCATCCGGTCGGCGATGGTCCAGATGGGTTGCCAGGAGGATCAGCTTGCTGTCGCCGGCCAGGTGAAGTTCGACTTCCAGCACGCCCCGTTGCTCGCCGCCGTCCACGAGCGGCAGCGCGTGGTTCTTGTGCCGCAAGATCGGCAGGCGCGACAAGACCGCGTTGCCGTACTGGCCTCCTTCGAGCGGAATGTTGGGGCCAAAGACGACCTCCATGCCGGTCAGCCGGGCTAATTCCGTCGGCTGATCGACTTGCCCGGTGCGTTTGGTCCGCTGATCGACTTCCTGGAGCGCGACCAGGTCCGGCTTGCTCGAACTGATGACTCCAGCAATCCGCTCGAGGTCGAGTTTGCCGTCGGTCCCTTCGCCGTGGTGGATGTTGTAGGTGAGAACTCGCAGCTGAATAGGGCGCGGCTCCAGCGCGGCGACAACGACCTGGCGTTTGCCACGGTTGATGCCCACCAAATCGTTGGCAGGAACCAATGCGAATCCCTGCCCGGTGAACGGAACCGCTTCCTTGCCTACCAGCTTGAGAATGTTTCCGCCCTCGGGCAAAGCGAGACGAAACAGCACTGGATCATCGTGGCCGGTCACGATGAGCGTGTCGCCATGCCACAAGCCGCCAGAGAGGCTGTTGCGGCCCAGCTCGCGTATCACTTCCGGCGGATAGGTCCAGCGGCTGGCCTCGCGCCAGTCGTCGGTCAGCTTCACGAGAAACGTCTGGGCGTTGTCGGGCCCGTAGCGGGCGAAGTTGCACCACCAATGCCCGTCGTGCCGCACGGCCCAGGTCAAGCTGCCGCCGAAATTGCCGAAGTCCTTGAACGTGGTCAGGGCCAGCGACTCAAGATCGAGCACCTTGATCTCGCTGTGCTCCGGTTTGAGCGGATAGTTCGAGTGGGCACAGTACAGCTTCCCTTCCCAGAGGAATCCGCTGTTGAGATGTTTGGCCTCGCCGGTGCTCACCCCCAGCCGCTGGCCGGTGGCCCGGTCGTACCTGGCCACGCGGTCATTTGTGATGGCATAGACGTGGCTGTCATCCGCGGCTGCGGCCTGAAAGGCTTCGGGGGCGGCGAGCGTGGCAGTTTGCTTCCACTTGGTAGGCGGCTCGGCGGCTGGGGCGAGTGAGGTAAAGAGCAGGGCAATGAGGCAGAACGGGGCGGATCGGGTCATGGCGACGGGTTCGGGTTTCAAGTTTCAGGTTCCAAGTTTCACGTTTCCGGGCTCAGGGTTCAGGGTTCAGCGGCAAGGAGCCAGGAACCGGGACGCAGTGCGACCTTGGACATTGGACTTTGGACCTGGGACTTGTTCAACTCACCCGATCCCCCGCCCAAAATCCGTCCCGGCTGTTCAAAATCGCGCTTGCCCGCCAGCGAAAGCTTGCACTAGAGTTCGGTGCATGGAAGAAGCGTCTCCTTGGGGGCTGCCTGCCATGCTGTCGCGCACGTTGCTAGCTGTCGTGGTTGTGACCGCTGCCTTGCTGACCGGTTGCAATCCGGCGGGCAAGCTCGTGGGCAAGTGGGAAGTTGACACGAACCAGATCCAAGCCGATGTCGAAAAATCGGGCAATCCGCTGGCCGGGGCGCTGGCCAGCATGATGTCGCTGGTCAAGATCGAGGCGGAGTTCAAGTCGGACGGCACGTGCACGATCGGCGGCAGCATGCTTGGCCAATCGAACTCGGTGGCCGCCAAGTGGCGCTATGTGAAATCGGAAGGAAACGTGCTCGTGCTCATGCTCAAGCCCGACCAGGGAACGGATGAGAAGGAGCTGCGGGTAAATTTTCTGGACAACGATCATTTCGAGATGGTGCCGCCGTCGGGGAGTGTAGGCGGCGAGAAAATGCCCTTCAAGCGGGTGAAATCAGGCTGATTCATGGCAGGCTGAAAACCTGCCCCACTTTTCATGGCAGGCTGGAAGCCCGCCCCACTGGCGATCACGGAGGATCCCATGCGTAACACGCTGCTGCTGATTGGTGCGTTTTGCTTTGGCCTGGTCGCGGCCGGGCTTGTCGGCTGCGGGGGAAGCTTGCCCCCGGCAGCCGAGCGTTTGCCCGGCAAATGGCAGGGGCAGATGATCGTGTATGAAGAGACGGTGGCGGGCAGGCTGACGCCCGAGCAGATCAGCGAGCTATCGCAAAAGCAGATGGGTCTGGAATTCGCTGCCGACGGGTCGATGATCACCTCGGCCGACGTCAACGGCCAGTCGTCCGCCTCTAGTGGCCGCTGGGAAGTGGTCACTCAGCAAGGGGACCTGATCACGATCAAATCGACCGAGCAGGGAGGCAAGTCGAAGGACGTCAACATCGAGTTCGACGGCGCGGACACGTTCTACATTCCGCTGAAGACGGAAGTCGCCGAGCTGGGGGCGATGAAGTTCACGCGGATGCGATAGGCCATAGCGCGCCGCTCGCGTGTGCTTATTTCATTTTCGCCGTTGATTCTTCCGGTTTTGATGCCGCCTTGAGTTCCGGGCCCTTCGTTGCGGCTGGCGTGGGCGCTTTGCCGGCTTCGAAGCGGAACGCGGCAATCAGCTCACGGTCAATCTGGGCAAATCGCTCGACGAGTTCTCCCTCGATCGTAAAGACCAGGGCGGCCCGGTTGCCGGCGTCGTCGGAGAGGTGGTAGTAGGTCCATTGGATCGGAATGTCGGCCGTCGTTCCTGAGACGCTCACCCGCAGCGTTCGCAGGCCCCCGCCCGAGGCCTCTTGCGAAGCTTCGGCGATCTGGCCGAAGTTGTTGCCGAGCGTCTTCTTCACGTCCTCCTGAAACGCCTCGAGCGTGAGCTGCTCCCCCTTGGCCAGCTGCGGCAGGCGGGAAATGTTGCACTGGGCGATCAGGTCTCCCCGATCGACCAGCCGCAGGATCGTGACCTCGTGCCGATCGACCATGACGTTCCAGCGGCGATCGTGCATCAGGGCATAGCCCGCGGTGGGTGCCGCGAATTCGACCAGCGTCGAATTGCTGTCGGCTTTGACGGGCAAATTGGCGAGGGCCTGGTCGTTCACTTCCGCGGCCGAGCGGATCGGGGCGGCGACCATCCGCACTTTGCCGACGATTTCAAAGCCCGGCTGGGCGTGGCCGACCGCCCGGTTTTCTTTGTAGCCGAGGGCAAGCCAGGTGACCGCCCGCTGCTTCAGATCGAAATTGAGCTTGCCGCTCAGCTCGATTTCGGACGTCACGCCGCCGATCGCGCCGGCCACTTTTCCCTGGAGTGAGATGACGGCGATACCGTCTTTTACTTCCGTGAGCGTGCCGGTCACGTCGTGCTGACTGACGACGTCCAGGCCCAGCAGCCTGCCGACGGCCCAGTCGGGCAGCTGCCAGGATTGATCGACCTTGACGACCCGCAGCGGCAAGAGGGCCGCGAGCCCCAGGCCGCTGGCCGGCACGTCGATCAGCTCCAGCTCCTCGCGCGTCAGCGGTCCCAGGGGCGAGAACGTCGTGGCTTGCTTTTCGGTCGATTCGGCGATGATCAGCCGCCGCTCGTCTCGGAGGCGGTGGTTGAGCTCGGTATCGCGGAGGCGAAGCGTTGCGTCGGCCTGGGCGTAACTGCGGGCGACCTTCAGCCCGGCAAGATTCTGCGGAGCGGACTTCTGCCCGACTGCCAGCGTCCGCTCGACATAGGCGAGGTTCGCCTCGACCTTGATCGGCAGGCGCTTCACTTCGGATCCGTCGGCGTTGAGTTTCAGTTCGCCAGTCGTTTCCACTACCACTTTGACCTGCTGGTGAAAGCCGGGAGCGATGCCGGCGCGGAGCTGATATGTCTCGGGTGCGGCATGAGCCTGGCCAGCGCCCAGGAGCAGGACGCATGCAGTGAAAGCGGCCCGACAGCGACAGTTGGCATCCCAGCCCATAGCAGCTTCCTTATCATGCAAGGATGTCTCAAAGCGAGACAGCCGTACCAGAATGGCACTGTACGACTAGATCGTCGCGGGCTGAAACCGGTGCTTAGGAAATGGAGTTGAATTGGGTGGACGGCTGCGAATTGATTCAGGAATGGGGAAATCGCCACGTAATACAGACACATAGAGGAAAGGTAACGCTGGGGCGAGCGAATACCATAAAGTGCTGCCCTGGAACAACTTACGACTCAAGTGAATTCAGTGTGCAGCCACCGGAGCTGGCCAATGGCAACAAACCGGGCGAGTTGGCGCGAACATAGTAGTAGCGGAAAGAATCCTGCCACTAGCGAATCGGCCAATTTCGCTTGATTGTTACTTGCCATTGGAACAGAATGTGCAGCAGTAATTGACCCATCAACAAACCTGCCAAAGGGACGTATACTTTTAGGGGGTATGTAAGAAACAACTCGAATCAGTTGCCGTATAGACGTTGAAGGCTACCAGGAATGGTCGCCACCACTGGAATCGCCAACGTCGGGCGGGAGGAACCGCAGGGAACACCGACTTGGCAGATTCGACGAGAAGAGCAAGCCATGAACACCGGATATGTCAGCACCCTGATTAAGCAGCTTCGGGACCAGCAGGTCCGCGTCGCCTCGCGCGACAAGAAGCTCGAGCACGTGAACCGTGCCGAAAGGCTTCTGGCCGAACTCGACCAGGACCGCAGCTACCCGTACGAGTATCTGTGCTACCGGATCACCGAGTATCGCCCCGATTCGGCCGCCTCGGTCGCCGTGCCGGGCAAGGACTTGGCGCACGATCTGCGGCTGTTCGTCGAGGACGTTTCGGATTCGGCCGACTTGAGGGCTGAAGACGCCGGCGAGCCGGTGCACACAGTGGAAGAACTCAGCAAGATGTTCAACGTCTCGACCAAGACCATCTCGCGGTGGCGCGAGCAGGGCCTGGTCAGTCGGCGATTTCTGTTCGACGGCAAACGGAAGCGTGTCGGCTTTTTGCGCAGCTCTGTCGAACGATTTGTCACGCAGAACGAAGCCCGCGTGCGCCGCGGCGAGCGGTTCAGCCAGCTGACCGATGACGAGCGCCGCGATATCGTCGAGCGGGCCCGGCGGATGGTCCGTGCCGGCGGCTGCCCCACCGAGGTGGCCAAGCGGATCGCCACCCACATGAATCGCAGCATCGAGACGATTCGCTATACGCTCCGCCAATTCGACGAGCAGCACCCGCACCAGGCGGTCTTCGCCGAGCAGGGGGGCGTGCTCACCGACGACGTGAAGCAGAAGATTCACCAGCAGTTCCGCCGCGGCGAGTCGGTCGAAGCGCTCTCGCGGAAGTTCTGCCGCACGAAGACCACGATCTACCGCGTGCTCAACGAAATGCGGGCCCGCCGCATTCACGAGCTTCCGCTCGACTACATGCACCACGAGAGCTTCGAGAAGGCGGGGATCGAGAAAGAGATTCTCGCTCCGCTGCCAGCCTCCGAGCTGCCCGCGAAGAAGATGCGCGGCCCGAGCGGCCTGCCGCCGTACCTGGCGGCCCTGTATGAAGTGCCGCTACTCACGCGCGAGCAGGAATACCATTTGTTCCGCAAGTTCAACTACCTGAAGCACAAGGCGACGAAGCTCCGCGAGCGGCTCGACCCGGCCCACGCCCGCACCGGCGTGATGGACGAAATCGAGGAGCTTTACGACACGGCCGTGAAGGTGAAGAACGAGATCGTGCAGGCAAACTTGCGACTGGTCGTATCGATCGCCAAGCGCCACGTGTCGGGGTCGGAGGATTTCTTCGCCCTGGTGAGCGACGGAAACATGTCGCTGATCCGGGCCGCCGAGAAGTTCGACTTCTCCCGCGGCAACAAGTTCAGCACCTACGCCAGCTGGGCGATCATGAAAAACTACGCCCGGACGATTCCGGACGAATTCAAGCGCCGCGACCGGTTCCGCACCAGTCAGGAGGAATTGTTCTCGGCGACCCAAGACAGCCGCGGCGACCAGCTCGGCGAAGAGGCCAACCAGCGCCTCCGCGAGCGGCAGGTCGAGCGGATTCTCTCCCGCCTCGACGAGCGCGAGCGGAAGATCATCGTCAGCCGCTTCGGCCTCGACCACACCCGCGAGCCGCTGACGCTCAAGGAAGTGGGGAGCGAAATGGGCGTGACGAAAGAGCGCGTGCGGCAGATCGAGTCGCGGGCCCTCGACAAGGCCCGCCAGGCCGCCGCCGAGGATCACGTCGAGCTGCCGGATTAAGTGGGGCAGGCTTCGTAGCTGAACTCGCCAGAGTTCAGGGAGCTCCGTAACACAGAGTTCAGGCGGATTTCCTGAAGTCTGGCGACTTCAGCTACGCGGACGAAGCGCCTCAGCGCCGCGCCCAAAACGGCCGGTAAACCACGCCGCGGACTGAGCCGGGAAGCACCCCGCTCGTCCAGTGGCGGCTATCGACCGAAACGCTCGTATTGTCGCCGAGCAGGGCGATCGATCCCGCGAGCGGCTCGTCTACCGGCTCCCAATCGCCTCCACGCGTGTCGGGGGCCAGGTAGTAGATGTCGCGCCATACGCGGAGCTGATCGACCGCCAGCTCAAGACCTTGCGAACCGATTTCCAGCGGGCGATGGGTATCGCTCGGGCCCTCGCCGCGCACATACTCGTGGCGGAAAATCTGCCGCCCGGCGATGCGCAGGATCACTTGCTGGTCGCACAGCCCGAACTCAAGGGTGACGCCGCCGCGGCCAATGTCCAGCAGCAGCTGCTCCTCGCGGTCCACAAGTCGGCGTTTTCCTTCCGGATCGGCCTCAATCAGCTCAGCCGTCTGACGCGCCGGATCGATCACGGCCTCAAATCGCTGCTCGCGGTCGATCACCGCCACGGCAAACTGTCCCGGGCCGCGCCTTAAGTTCCGCAGTCGGCACGAAAGCAGCACGTCGCTCACCGAATTGAGCAGCCGCGTCTCAGACGGGTTGTAGCTGTCCAGGTCAAGTACCGGCGATTGGCGCGTCCGTAAATGCCAGCCGAACATCTGGTGATGGGTGTATTCCAGCCAGTTCCACGCGCTCGCATCGGCCGGCTGGCATTGATAGCCGGTCATCGCCGGGTGCCAGGCGCCTTGGCCCGCGGCGTTTTGCCAGCGCCGCGGAACACCGGTGGTCTTGGCCGGTTGGAAGCTGTTGTCGTGGACCAGAATGCGGACCTGGGCCAGCTCTTGCCAGGTTTTTCGCAGCAGCCGGCCATCGACGTAAACATCGCCGTCCTGGATCGACAGCCGCTCACCGGGCCCAGCCGCGACCCGTTTGATGACGAGCCCGCCCGCGTGTGCCGGATCTGCGGCGGCGACCACTTCGCCGCGGCGGACCCCTCGAGTCACGACCGGCCAACGATCGATGATGACCCGCTCGCCGGCGATGAGGTCCTCGTCTCGCAGGCTGTTGATCGGATATCCGCAATTCGGGCAAGCCACTTCGCCGCTGGCGGGGGCGTGCTCGGCATCGCAGCGAAACGTGAACCGGCAGTCCTCGCACGTCACGCGAAAGTGCGCGCCCAGAAAGGCCGGCGCCATCGATGGGCCGTCAGTCCGGGCAACTCGCACGAGCCCTTCGATCATCCACAGCCGGACGACGGCGAAGATCGCAATAGAGACCATCACGGCCGCGACGATCCACTGAATGCGGACCAGGCTGGTGCTCGGCGGGGCGGCGACCGTCTGCGTCACCGCCAGGCTGCCGGTCGAGCGCGTTAGCCCGGATGTCGTCGTGGCGCTGGATGCGCTGCCGCTAGTCGGGCCGGGATCGGTGCGGGTGATTGCGTCGGCGTCTGGCATGGGAGCCGATCAGTCCTCGGCGCTGGTGACCGCGGCGGTCTCGCTGGCCGCAGGGGACGGCGAGCCGAGATCGCTGCGAAATACAAAATACACCGCCCCCAGCATGCACAGCGCGGCCCACAGAAAGTCGAGCTTCAGCGGCTCGCGCATGAACCAGACGGAGAACGGCACGAAGACGCCTAGCGTGATCACTTCCTGCATGATCTTGAGCTGCCCGATGCTGTAGCCGCCGGCGTGGCCGATGCGGTTGGCGGGAACTTGCAGCAGGTACTCAAACAGCGCGATCCCCCAGCTCAACAGGGCCGCGATTACCCACGCCTTGTTATTGAGGTTGCGCAGATGGCCATACCAGGCGAATGTCATGAAAACGTTCGAGGCGACGAGCAGCAGCGTTGTTTGACCGATGACAGGCAGGCCCACATGCATCTCCTTGAATAGCTTAGGGACCAAGCTGCCCGACAACGCCCCGCAGGAACTTCGCCAGCCGGTCGGACGCTTTGAGGGCGTCCTCGCGGAGGTTCCACAAGTCCTTGGCGGCGCCCCAGCGGTGCATCACCGCCCCGGCAGCCGCGCCAATCTTCCCGGCCAGCGACTTTTGCGACAAGAGATGTTCGATCTCCGGCGGCAGCTCGTCATCGACCGCGTCGCTGATGATCCGCACCGACAAGAGCCGCGTGCCGGCATCGCGGCAGGCCTGGGCGACGGCGAACGTCTCCATATCGCAGGCCAGGGCCGCGTGCTTTTCGTGCAGTTCGCGCCGCTCGCTGGCATGGCGAACGAGCCGGTCAACCGTCAATAGGCGGCCGACGTGCAGCCCTTTGGAAGCTGCTAGCACCTGCGCCTCGAGCTTGATTCCGACCGAAAGCTGCTCACCGCTCTCACTAACGACCGTGTCGGCCATGAGCACGTGGCCGCGGCGCAGATCCTCGTGCAAGGCCCCTGCAAAGCCGGCTGAAACGACCCACCGCGGCTGATAAAACTCGATCGCCGCCTTCGTCGCCCGGGCGGCAGCCGCCGCGCCAACTCCCGATTCGACGATCACCACTTCGCGGCCGTCGAGCTTGCCGGCCCGTTCGATGCCGTGCTTGTGCCGCGAGGTCTCGTCGCTCTTGAGACAATCGACGAGGCCTCCCGACTCGACGCCCAACGCAAAGATGAACGCAACGTCGCAGGGGAGGAACTCATCGTCGCTCTCTTCGCCTGAGGCGGCGAGTGTCTTCTCGCTTGACTCGGCCGGCTTGGCCGCCACCTTTCGCGGCTGCCGCTCGGTGAGCACGTCCGACACCACGTCGCGCACCTTTTGCTGGGCGGCGTCGCGGAGATAGTTGTTGACCAGCCAGCGGAGGAGCATGAGGTCAGACTAACACGGCGAAGCCGAAAGTTGTAGGCACACTCCGTGTGCCGTCCGCGTTGCGGGCACGCTCCGCGCACCCATTCATCCGGGCGGCTGCTTCCAGCGACCAACGAGGTACGAGCCGGGATCGAGACCGGCTCGCACGCCGTTCGTCGCGATGTAGTCCTGAATTCGCTCAAACTGGCTTGGGCTGCGGACCAGATGATCGAAGCTCTCTTCCTGCCAGAATCGTCCCTTCCGTCCCAGAGCTGAGTTGATTTCCCCAGCCGAGAATTTCTTCCACGAGTAGCACTGTTTTTCAATCCCGGCTGATACCAGTGCGGCAGATTTCCAGCGGTGATTAGCAAGTCGCCTTGCGGGTCGAACAGCTCGAACATCAAAAGCAGGCACGCTCAGTGTGCCGTCCTCCGGAAAGTTGTAGGCACACTCCGTGCGCCGTAGCTCGTGGGAATCCGTACCGTGCAGGAAGCTAAATCGGATGGAATTGTATCAGACGGCAACGCAGACGGCACACGGAGTGTGCCTACAACTTTGCAGACGGCACACGGAGTGTGCCTACAACTTTGCAGACGGCACACGGAGTGTGCCTACAACTTTACAACCACAAATGCAGCCGCCCGCCGAGCATTTCCGGCAGGGCCTTGCGCACGAAGTGCTGCACCTGCTTGTCGTGATAGCGCGTGCTGAAGTGGGCCGCGATGACCAGCTCGTTCTGGAAGCGGGCCTCGCGCTCGACGAAGTCGTCCAGGTGCATGTGGCCGTGCTTGTGGATCTTGTCCTTGCGGTGGCTGGGAGCGACGAACGACATCTCGGTGATCAGGATTTTGGCTTCGTACATCGCCGGATTCGCGTCGAGCCCCTCGGGGGCCGTGTCGCCCGTGTAGCCGACGAGCGGAAACCGCCGCTCTTCCGACACTTCCACGCCCGACAGCCGCACGTCCCGAATCTGGTCGCCCGTCAGATGCTGATATTCAGGCTTCAGCTTCTTCCGCCGCTCCCAGACGATGTAGCCCAGCGAGGGCACGGTGTGCCTCGTCGCCACCGCCTCGACGATCAGCTCGCGCGACAGCTCAAAGCCGTCGCCCGGCCGCACCGGGATCAGCTCGCACGGCAGGCGGCCCCGATCGAGCCGCGAGAGCGCTTTGAGCACGTGCTGCACGAGGTCCACCGCGTGCTCGGGCAGGTAAATGACCGGGGCCTCCATCTTCATCATCCGCCGGCGGGCGACGTACACCGGCAAGGCGGCGATGTGGTCGAGGTGCGTGTGGGAGACAAACCAGACCGGCGTCCCCATGAAGTCCCACGGCTGGGCCCCCAGGTCAAAGCCCAGCTTCAATTCGGGAATCCGCCAATACGACTGCACCGCCGCGCGCGAATAGCCCTCGATCGTGAGATCGTTGTGCTTGAGCGAGCGGAACGGGCTATTGTCGACCATGGGCGGCCAAAGGACGAATGTCGAAATCCAAATGACGAAAGAATGTTAAAGGACGAAATCCGAATGACGAAGGGGGACCAATACTAAGACCGCAGGTCGGGGTTGCTGGTTCGTCATTCGGACGTTGATTTTCGTCATTGATTCGTCATTTGGCTTTCGACATTCGTCATTTTCCCGGCCCATTCCAGTAGATCTTGACATTCTTCGTCGCCCGCCCGACCGCGACGATGTCGGCCCGCCCGTCGCCGTTCAGGTCCCCCGCCGCGAGGTCTTCAACCGCGACGCTCCCCGGATCGACGAGTTGCCGCGACCATTTTCCCGCGGCGGCGTCCTGGGGATCGTAGATTCGTACGCCACATTTGGCCGCGTCGCTCTTATTGTCGCGAACGCCAATCACCAGCTCCTCGTCCGCGTCGCCGTCGAGATTCACGCACCAGACGGCATGGCCCCACAGCAGGTCTTCGTCGAGCACGCGGCGGGTCCATAAGGTTGTAGGCACACTCCGTGTGCCGTTATCGCTGGACGGCACACGGAGTGTGCCTACTACCGGCCGCGTATAGACCACCACCTGATGCCCATGCCAAGGCTCGATCGTGGCTATGTAGTCCTTCCCGCCGGCAAGCCGGCCGAGCTTGATCTCGCTGGACCCCTTGTTGGGGCTCGTCTCTTGATTGCCCAAACCGATCAGCGTCCGCTTCCACGTGGCGTCCTTTTGCCGCTCCAGCAGGCTCACTCCCTCGAAGCTGACCAGCAGAATCTCCGGCTGCTTGTCGCCATCGATATCGATCACCTGGAAGTTATGCGCGACGTGGATATCGTCGCAAATGGTCTTCGGCTCCCAGGGGCCTTTGACCGGGTCGGCAGGAACTGGATAGACGATGAGCGGCGTCCCCGTTTCCGCGAAGTTCGGCGGCGTCGTCCCCCGCCCCTTGAGCGGCAGGACCAGCAACTCCTGTTTGCCGTCCAGGTCGAGGTCGGCGAAGTTCATCCGGTGCACCACGGGATATTCGCCGATCGGAAGCAGCTTCCAGGAGCTGGTCCGGTTCTCGCCGCCGGTGATCCACTGGATCGTACCCCCGGTCTTGGTATCGGCCGGACGCCAATCGGCCCCGATTGCCAGATCCAAATGCCCATCGCCGTCGAGGTCGTGCGGGGCAAAGCAAACGTTGTCGCGCTTCGTCTGCCCTTGAAGGATCACATGCTCGGTCCAGTTGGGGTTCTCCAGCCACAGAATCCGGTCGGAATCGACAATGGCGATATCCAGCCGCTTGTCAGCATTCATGTCCACGAGGCGGACTGCATAGCCGACGGTCAAGCGGGTTGGGAGTTCCTGGTCTTTGAATGCCAGTTCTTCACCCCGTCCATTACCGGCAACTGCCAACAGGGCGGCGAGGGCCGCTAGTGAATACGAGCTTTTCATGGTGGTTCCTATTCCTTCTTGTCGCTTGCAATCCGCGCATCCAGCGCCTTGAGAATCTCCTCCGTAATGTCCAATCCATCCTCGTACACAATCCCGCGGTTCAGCGCGGCGAGAATCTGCGGGAGCGGCTGGTTCTGGTCGAACGAAGCGTCTTGCTGGCGAATCACCAACCGAATGCCCTTGGCTTTCGCGTATTTGCGGACTTCCTCATCGATTTGCCGATCCAGTTCGACGTAGATGGCAACCTCACGTTTTTGCAACTCCCCGCGCTCCTTCTGCACATACTGCTGAAGGTCGGCCTGGAGCTTGGCGCCCTGCTGCTGGAGCTTCTGAGCCTCGGGCGAGCCCGGCTGGGCGGCGCGGAACTTGTTGACGGCCGTCTCTAACTCGACCGTCCGCAGCTGCACCTCTTTTTCCAGCTCCGCCGCGGCCTGCTTGATCGGCGCCTGCTTGTCCAGAAACGGCTTATGGGTCTTGAAGACCTTGTCCATGTTCAGCACGGCGACTGGAAACGGCTGTGAATCCTGCGCGGGGGTGAGGGCCGGCGACGCCAGGAGTGCCGCCAAAAAGATGGCAAAATGGTGGGTTTTCATGGTCGAGTCTCGCAATTCATCGGGCAGTTTGGTCGTCCCCGTCACGCGGTGTGTCTGAACGGCATTGTACGTTGTAGGCACACTCCGTGTGCCGTCGGCGGCCAGTGTTGTAGGCACGCTCCGTGTGCCGTGACTGGCGACGGCACACGGAGTGTGCCCACAACTTTGGGCCTACTACTTTGAGGCGCGACTCCACGCCCAACGAAACAGGTTTCGGGCATCGACGTAGCGCGCATCTGACGAAGCCGAGCCCAGGACCACGACGATCAGCTCGCTGCCGTCGCGCTCGCCGCAGGCCACGAGGCAGGCGCCGGCCGCGCCGGTGGTGCCGGTCTTCACTCCGATGTACCCCTCCATCCCCAGCAGTTTATTCGTGTTTTTCCACAACACGTTTCGCTCGTAACCGCCCGTGCCGGCGACCTTGGTCCCGTGCTGCCGCGTCGAGATCACCTGGCGAAACAGCGGCAGGCTCAGGGCGGCGGTAGCGAGCTTCAGTTGGTCGCGGGCCGACGACTTGTGGTCTTTTGCGGTCAGGCCGTGTGGGTTGTCGTAGTGCGTCTGGGCCATGCCGAGTTTTTCGGCCTGGCGGTTCATTTCGGCGATGAAGTAGTCCGCTGCGTTTCCGTCGCCGCCGCTGGGCTCCGTTTTCAGCCGCGGGCCGAAATGCTCGGCAAACGCCGTGGCCGCGTCGTTGCCCGAAGGGAGCATGAGCCCATAGAGCAGCTCCCCCACGCTGACCTTCTCCCCTTCGCGCAGGTCGGCGGTCGAGCCGGACGTTTTATCGGCCGCCGCCGTGAACGTGACGATCTCCTCCAGGACCTTTGGATCATCATGGGCCAGACGGCAGACGATGTAGGCCGTCATCATTTTGGTCGTGCTGGCAATATCGAGCCGGTCGGACTCGCGGCCGGCGGCCAGGACCTCGCCCGACTTGGCGTCGCCGATGACCCACGCTTTGCAAGTGACCAGCGGCGGGGCGTCAAGCGCTTCGCGCGGCTCGCGGGGCAAGGTGGCCGAATTGACCGTCTCTGGCGCGGGAACGGCTTCCGCTTCGACAAGCGCCCCCAGGGCGGCGAAGGTTTCCGGCCCGACCTCGCCGCTCGGCGTCAGCCCCTTGGACCGCTGAAAGGCCTGGACAGCCGCCTTCGTTGCCGGGCCAAAATCGCCGTCAACCGACAAGTCGGGCGAGGGGCTCGCGCGGGCATTGAGCGTGCGCTGAACCGACTGCACCAGCTCGCCCGTAGCGCCCTCGCGCAAAACGGAGTCTGACTGTGCATCGACTGCCTTCCCCTTTTCAAAGTGGTCGAAGACTGCCAGCGCGATCTTCGAGGTGAGAACCTCCGCGGCGTTGTCGTCGGTCCATCGCTGGTCCTTGTTGTCGCGCGTCAGCACGCACAGAGCGATCGGCCCGCTCTTGGCCTCGATGATCCCGGCCGCGGCGCGGACGGCAGCCACCGAACCGGTCTTGTGGGCCACCTTCGTTCCGGCCGGAAGGAGCTTGGGGATCCGCTTGTCCTCGCACGTTCTCAGGTGGGTCAGCATTTCGTCGCAGGCGGTCGGCGTCACGAGCTTCTTGGCATGCAGTTCTTCGAGCAGCTTGATCATTTCGCCGGCGGTCGTGCTTCCCAGGCCAAACTCCTTGCTCCGCTCGGGAAAAATCGTGCTGCCCGGGCGGTAAACGAAGCTGTGGACCTTGGTATTCGACAGCCCCAGCCGCTCCATCGTCTCGGCGGTCGCCGGGAGGCCGATTTTAGCCAACACGAGATTAGTGGCCGTGTTGTCGGAATAGGCAATCATCAGGCGCACGGCATCACGGAGCGCGATCGTCGCGCCGGGCGAGAAATGGGTCGTGAGAATCCCGCTGCCGGGAACCTTGTCGTCGGCTGCCAGCGTTACCTTGTCGTCGAGATTGATCTTGCCTTCATTGGCCTGCCGGTAAGCCTCGACCATGATCGGCAGCTTGATGAGGCTGGCCGTGGGCATGGGCGTGTCGGCCTCGTGCGCGAAGGTCTCGCCTAGGGCGAGGTGCTTCACCGCCACGGCGACTTTCCCCTCATGCTGGCGGATCAGCGGCTCCAACCGGTCGGCGAGCGACTGGGCACGGGCAACGGTTCCAGTGAGCAGGAGCACGGCGGCGATAGCGATTACATTGAGTTTCATCGATGATGATCCGGAGTCGTGTCTAAAAAGGTTGAAC
>JAKEHX010000079.1 GCA_022614795.1 Planctomycetaceae bacterium
GATTGTATCAGTCGGACCAGACGCTGGCCGGCAAGAGAGTGCTGATCGTTGACGACGACATGCGAAACATCTTCGCCCTGGCGACCGTACTCGAAGAGCGGGCGATGGAGACCATCTACGCCGATAACGGGCACGACGCGATCCGGATGTTGCAAACGGAAAGCGGCATCGACATCGTGCTGATGGACATCATGATGCCCGATCTGGACGGGCTGGAGACGATCCGCATCATTCGCGGCGATGCCCGCCTGCGGGAGATGCCAATCGTGGCGGTCACGGCCAAGGCGATGAAGGGGGACCGCGAAAAGTGCATCGAAGCCGGCGCTTGGGACTACCTTTCCAAGCCGGTCGACACGGAGCAGCTCTTGACCGTGCTGCGAAACTGGCTGCCGAATTAAGGGCCATGCGGAGGACCATTGGCCGATGACACCCGACGAGCGCGTCAAGATTCTCGTGGTGGACGACCTGCCGGAGCGGCTTCTCGTTTATGAGGCGATTTTGCGCGACCTGGGGCAGGAGCTGGTGCTCGCCAGGTCCGGCGACGAGGCGCTGCGGGCTGTCCTTCAGGACGAGTTTGCCGTCATCCTGCTCGACGTCAATATGCCGGGAATCGATGGCTTTGAGACGGCGAACCTGATCCGCCGCCGCCAGAAGTCGTCGCACACGCCGATCATCTTCGTGACGGCGTTTACCGACGAAGTGCGCATGGCCGAGGGCTATTCGCACGGCGCGGTGGACTTTATCTCGACCCCCATTGTGCCGGCAATTCTGCGGGCGAAGATCAACGTTTTCGTCGATCTGTTCCGCATGACACAGCAAGCGCGGCGGCACGCGGCGCAGGAAATCGCCCTGGCCGCGGAGCGCTCGCAGCGGGCGGCCGCGGAAGAGGCCAATCGCCGTTTGAGCTATCTGGTGCGGGCTGGGGCCATCATTGCCCGCTCGCTCGACCGGCGGATCACGGCCGAGAACATCTTGAAGCTGCTGGTGCCGGAACAGGCCGACGAAGCGGCCCTCGCAATTCGCGAGCGGGACGACTGGAAGGTCATGGTCATTCGCGCCGGCGCGACGCCAGCGGAAGTCGTCGAGGAGGAATTCAGCGAATTGCCCGAAGAGTGGCGCGAGGCCATCCAGCAGGTCTGCATGCCTGAAGCGAGAATGGCCCTGGCGGTCGATCAAAGCGGGGCAGTCCGCTTGCCGCACCTGGCCGGCTTGCCGCTGAGCGACCGGGAGCGGGTGATCGGAGTGCTCCTGGCCGCCAGGCGAGGCGGCTCGATGCCCTTTTCGCAGGCCGATTCTCAGGTGCTGGAATCGATTGCATCGCGTTCGTCCGCCGCGCTGGTCAAGGCCCGGCTCTACGAGGAGATCGAATTCGCCAACCAGCAGAAAAACCGCTTTCTGTCGATGTTGGCGCACGAACTGCGAAATCCGCTGGCCCCGATTCAGAGCGCAGTCGATTTGATGCGGCTGTCCGAGATTGAAGATGCCGATGTGACGGCGGCCCGCGACGTCATCGCGCGGCAGGTCGCCCACCTGGTGCGGCTGGTCGACGACCTGCTCGACGTCTCGCGGATCACGCTCGGCAAGATCCGCTTGAACCTGGAACGGATCGACGCGACGCAAGTCGTCCCGGACGCGGTGGAGATCAGCCGGCCGCTGATCGATGTGGGCGGGCATCAGCTCTCGGTGTCGGTGCCCAAGGGCCCGCTGACGATTGCCGGCGACCGCGCGCGGCTGGCGCAGGTGTTGTCGAATCTGCTCAACAACGCCGCCAAATACACGCCCCCCGGGGGCTCGATCGCTCTCTCGGTGCACGAAGAGAACGGCGAGGTGGTCTTTGGGGTCCGCGATTCGGGCGTCGGCATCCCGGCCCCCATGCTCAGCAAGGTGTTCGACCTTTTCACGCAGGTCGAAAACTCGCTCGACCGCTCGCAGGGGGGATTGGGCATCGGTTTGACGCTCGTCCGCGAGGTGGTCGAGCTGCATGGCGGAAATGTCGAGGTGACAAGCGCGGGCACGGGTCAAGGGTGCGAATTCAAAGTGCGAATTCCCCGCGCACAGGGCGAACCTCACGGCTCCGGATGTTCGCGCGCCGGGGCCGATGAGAGCCGGCTGGAATTGCAAGGTGCGGCAACGGGCTGTTCCCCCGTGGCGTGAGAATGGCCTGCGAAGGGATCGGCGACAATTCCGCTTGGAACTTTCAGCCGCTGAGCTGAAGTGACATAATGTGGCTGTTGCGGCGGAAACATGCGGCCGGACGAGCGGCGGGAGCAGCGGCGATGCCAAAGCAATGGTTCGTTTGGCTGGGAGTGACAGCAGCGCTCGTCATGCCTGCTGGCGTCGCTGCCCAGCCGCGAGCAATTGATGAGCGAATCAGTTTTGCGGGCCCACTGGAGCGGGCCGTCGAGTTAAGCGCCGGCCAGACGATCGAAATCGCTCTCGGGATCGCCTCGCCATCGAAATTGCCGGACAATGGCCGGCTGGCGGTCGAGTGGAGCGGGCCGGCAGCCGAGGAGGGCTTTCGCAAGGTCCTGCACGCGCTCGACCCGGACGTCTACGTGGTCTATCGCGCGCCGCAAGCTGGCAAGTACACGCTGACGCTCCGCGCCGCGGAGGACGAATATCCGCCGGCCAGGTCGCAGCGGTGGCGTGAAACGGGCGTGCTGGCCGACGTGAAGCCGTTTCCCAGGCAAACGCCGTGGCCGGCGGGTCACCAGGTCGAAATGCGAGTGCTCGTTCGGGCGGTCGAATTCGGTCCGGCAACGCGCGGCCACATCGTCGAGACGGAGCCGAACAATGCGCCGGCCCAAGCTCAACCGCTCCCGCTGGCCGCCCAGGACTGCGACCAGACGCTGCACCTGACGGGTGGAGTCGACGACATCGAGTATTTCGACAACGGCCAGTATGGCGAGTCGGGCGACGATTGGTTTCGCCTGGAGTACCCCGGCCAATCGCCGCGGCTATTGAGCGTCAACCTGATGCCGAGCGATCCGATGGTCGCCGCGCGGGTGCGGGTCTATACGCCGGACGGCCAGGAATACACTGACGGAAAGCATCTCAACGAAACGGCGCACGAGCAGGCGGAGGAGCACCGCACGGCCGTCGTCCGCACTCTCCAGCCGGGCGGCGCGTATCTGCTCCGGGTGGAGGCCAACTCGCCCGGTTACGACCTGGAGGTCCGCATCCGGCGGCCGGCCCCGCTGACCGATCCACGCGAAGCCGTGCGACTGGCGATGTACGACCACGTTGCCCAGGTTTCCGCCTGGCTGATGAACCGGCCGCGCGGCAACAGCCTCGACCGTCGCCTCCGCGATACGGGCAGCCTGTACGGCAGCAATTGCATGAGCTGCCACACACAGTCGGGCGTATGGGGGCCGGCCGGGCCGCTTGCCTTTGGCTACCGCATCGAGAACCCGCTGCACTACCGGCATCTGGTGAACGTGATGTACGAATCGCTGCGGCCGACCAGCGTGCTCAAGGACGCGGCCAACAACACCAGCCTGCCGCCGCACGATCTGGGCGATGGCCCGGCCGGCACGCGGATCGCCGGCCACAACGTGCTCACTCTGGAAACCGTGGCCGCGCCGCGGAAGCTGCATTCGATGCAGCAAATCCGCACGGCCAATTACGTCCTTCAGACCAGCGACCCCAGCGGCATCAACGCGGCCGGCAAGGGATCGAACGTCGGCCGGGCGGTGGTGATTCATTATGCCGCCGAGATTCTCCGCCGCGCCTGGGACAAGACCGGCGACGCCCGCTACCTGGCCGGCATCGAGGAGCGGGCCACGAAAATGCTCGATGTGGAGCCGCAATTCACCGATGACCTGGCGCACCGAGTGATGTTCTTCCGCCGGGTGTTTCCGGCTGAATATGCCACGCTCAAGGGAAATTCGCCCGAGGCCCAGAAACTGGCCGCGCGCATCCAGGAGCAGCTCCAGCGCGACGAACAGGCCATTCGCTCCTCGCAGCGCGAAGATGGAGCGTGGGGATTCTCTCCGGGGCAGGTCGATCGCACAGCCGATCCATCGCCGACGGCGCTGGCGATTGATGCGCTCGTCGCACTGGGCGCCGGCGCGGACGATCCAGCGGTCGCCCGCGGCGTCAAGGCGCTGCTCGCGATGCAGCATCCCTATGGCCTCTGGAACCGCTCGGCAAGGACTGGCTTCGTCACGACCTCGTACGTGATGCACGCCCTCTCGCGGCTCTATCCCGACGAGCGGCCCAAGCTGACGCGGAAGGATGTCGAGCCGGCCGCGGGCGAGTCGCTATACGACACGATCGCCCGGATGCGGCTGCTGGCGCAGATTGACACGTGGAGCGCGGCGGCGACCGAAGGGCCGCCGGACGAATATCTCGATCTCATGCTGGCCGGCGCGTCGCACCAAAGCGCGCTCGTCCGCTTCTGGGCGATGACCGCCCTGGGCGCGCGCCACACATCCGCGGCGGTGCCGGAGCTGCTTCGCGGCCTGAACGATCCCGTGAAGATGGTGCGTGAAGCGGCCCGCTGGGGCCTGCGTCAAACGCTGCTCGACGATGAGGGATGGGACCAAGTATTCGACGCGTACGAGCAGGAAAGCGATCTGGCCCGCGAGCAGATTGCGGCTGCGCTGGTGATGCGGGCGGACGCTGTCATGCCGGCCTCGCAGGTCAATTTCGAGCGGCTCGCCGAAACGCTCGACCGGATGATGAACCGCGACGAGAGTCCCGCGGTCCGTGCCTGGGCGGCCCGTGCGGCCTGGAACTGGTGGGTCTGGAATCCGCCGACGCGCGGGCGGCTTAACCAAGCTTATCTGACGATGATCCAGACCCCTGAGCCCTCGCAATTGGCAGAGAACGCAAAGCGCTACCAGCTTCAGGCGCTGCTCATCGTCAACGGCAACCGGTCGAGTGCGAACTACGACAACCCCTATCCGGAGCTGGCCGAATTTTTCGCGACAATCGGCCCGCTGCTCGATTCGGACGCGGCCGATCTGGTCAGCCGGCGACTGACACATGTAGCCGGCACTTATTACAACGCCTCTTACGGCTCCAATGGCACGGGGCAGCTCGGCTACGCCACGCCCGGGGCGTCGCCGGTGATCGGCCGTGCAATTTCGCGATTCTGGCAGCAGGCCGAGGCGGCGGGCGACAGCCGGGCCGTTCAACTTTCCGTGGAAGCGGCGGCGAATGTGATCCACGAAGGGGTGCAGAACAAGCTGCTCGATTATTCGATCAAAGGGCCGGAGGCCTTGCGGCCGATTGCCGCCAGCTCGCTCTCCGATCCGCGGGCCGTGACCTTTCCGACCACGCCCGAATTCGTCGGCCCGCTGATCGAGCGAATTCACGCCAATGCCCAGACCGAAGAGGGCCGCCGGCAAATCTCGCGAACCACCGTGCGACAGCTTTCGCAGGCCCGCTGGGACATGCCCACCTCGGAAGGCCGCCAGCGTGAGTTCTTCAATCTGCTGATCCCCAAGCTGGACGACCCGTCGAGCGAATCGCAGTGGTTTCTCGCCGAGCAGCTCGGCCGGATCGTGGCCGCCAATCCCGATTTCCACACGCCGACGCTGCTGGCGATGATGCCCAAGACTTTCAACAGCCCGCTGGAAGAAACGTTCTGGCTGCCCAGCGCCGGCTGGATGCTGACTTATGGCGCGGCGGTGCCCGAAATCGGCCAAGCGCCTGCTGCGGACACGACCAGCGAGCTGCACCGCTTCGCACTTGCGCTTGTGACGCGAAACCTCGACGCGGGCGCCGACCGCCGGGCCCGCGCGGTGGCTGTATCGATGCTCTATCAGCCGGCCCTGTATTCCAGTCCCGAAGTGATTGCCGCCGCCGGCCGCGTTGATGCGGGCAATTTCCGGCGGCTGTTGCCCGAGGCGTTCGATCGCGACCTGCGCGAGGCCGTCAGCGAGGACAGCACCGAGCCCAAGCTGGAGCTGACTGAGCGCCGTCGGCGAAACTTTGCGTATTTCCGCGACTATGTCGTGCCCGAGCTGGCCCGGACAAACCGTGGCGACGGCGAATCGTGCTTCTCGTGCCACGGCGGAGGCAAGATCCCCTCGATGTCGCTCGAAGCGCCCGACCGCCGCTCGCGGTATTTGTCGCCGCAAGACACCTGGACCAATTACCGCACGCTGCTGGGGCGGATCGACAAACGCGACGCAGCCGGCAGCAAGGTCCTGCGCAAGCCTCTCAACATTCAGACGGGAAAAGAGGACGGCCACCAAGGGGGGCCTGCGCTACAAGCCGGGGGATCGCGGCTATGAGATCCTGAAGCGGTGGGTACTCGACGCCGCGGAATTGGAGTAGTCGAAGTCGCCAGACTTCGGGCTGGATTTCGTTGGCAAATGGCCTGAACTCTGGCGAGTTCGGCTACATTAATCCATACTCATGGCAGGCGCTGATCGGTTTGCGGTAATCGCAGCAGTCTCGGAAGGAATATTGTCGCCATGACCAGCGGGCGGAATTCGGTCGTGATTCTGGCGGCCTTGATTTGGGTAGCCAGCGTCGTCGCCGCATGCCCGGCCCAAGAGCCTTCGCCCCTGCCGCAGTTCATTCGGTCAAACTGCCTCGATTGCCACGACAAGGCGACCAAGACGGCGGGACTGGCGCTCGACGAACTGCTCGCAGCGGATATCGACCGGAATCCAAGAATCTGGGAGCGCGTTGTCCACAAACTGACGGCGCGGCAGATGCCGCCTCCGGACGCGCCGCGGCCGAAGGACCAGGA
Source organism: Planctomycetaceae bacterium (assembly GCA_022614795.1). Lineage (GTDB taxonomy): Bacteria > Planctomycetota > Planctomycetia > Pirellulales > Pirellulaceae > CAYLLN01. The sequence continues at coordinate 6,710 of JAKEHX010000079.1, forward strand.
ATACGACGCGGCTCTTTCGTCGTTGACGGCGACGTTGGATCGCGCCGCCGCGGCGCATCCCAATCCGGGTCGCACCGAGACGTTTCGCCGCTTGAATCGCACGGAATACCAGAACACGATCCGTGATCTCTTGGCGCTCGACGTGGATGTCGCGTCGCTCTTGCCGGCCGACGAATCCAGCCGCGGCTTCGACAACATCACGATCAGCGATCTGTCGCCGATGCTCCTCAATCGCTACGTCTCGGCGGCGCAGAAGATCAGCCGGATGGCGGTCGGCCGAACGCCGCCAGCGCCGGCGGGCGACACGTTCCGCATCCGTCCGGACATCACTCAGGACACGCATATCGCGGGCACTCCGCTCGGCACGCGCGGCGGCACGGTCATTTCGTACCACTTCCCGCAGGACGGCCTGTACGAGATTCAGGTGCGGCTGATGCGGGACCGCAACGAGGGGATCGAGGGGCTGCGCGGGACGCACGAGCTCGAGGTCTCGCTGGATCGCGAGCGGGTCAAGCTGTTCACGGTCGAGCCGCCATCCTCCGGGGAAAGCGAACAAACTCTCGATGCGAACCTGAATACGCAACTGACGGTGACGGCCGGGCCGCACAGGGTGGCCGTGGCCTTTCTGCAAAAGCCGGCCTCGCTGCTCGAAACCGAGCGGCAGCCGCTGAATGTGCATTTCAATTTCTACCGCCATCCGCGGATCGGGCCGGCCGTCTATCAGGTGTCGATCTTCGGCCCGCTGGAGGCGAAGGGTCCGGGCGACACGCCCAGCCGGCGGCGAATCTTCATCTGCCAGCCCACGGGTACAAGCGACGAAGACGACTGCGCCCAGCGGATTCTCGCCAACCTGGCCCGCCGGGCGTATCGGCGGCCGGTCACTGACGACGACTTGCAGACGCCGCTCGCGCTGTTCCAGCAAGGGTGCTCCGAAGGCGGATTTGAGGCGGGCATCGAACTGGCCCTCAGCGCGATCCTGGTGAATCCGCAGTTCTTGTTCCGCATCGAGCGCGATCCGCCCGCCATCGCGGCCAAAGAAACGGACGCAGCGGCGTATCGCATCAGCGATTTGGAGCTGGCCTCCCGCCTGTCGTATTTCCTGTGGAGCAGCATGCCGGACGACGAGCTGCTCGATCTGGCCACGCGCGGCGAGCTAAGCCGGCCTGAGGTGCTAGATCGGCAAGTCCGGCGAATGCTGGCCGACGAGCGCTCGCGTTCGCTGGCCACGAACTTCGCCGGACAATGGCTGCATTTGCGGAATCTGGAGGCATTCGTTCCCGACATGCGGCTGTTCCCGGATTTTGACGACAACCTGCGGCAGGCGCTAAAGCAGGAGACGGAACTCTTCTTTCAGGACGTGCTGCGCGAAGACAAAAGTGCGCTCCAGCTGCTCAAGGCCGACCACACCTGGCTCAATGAGCGGCTGGCCAGGCACTATGAAATTGGGCACGTGTACGGCAGCCGGTTCCGCCGCGTCGCTCTCGCTGAGGACAGCCATCGCGGCGGCCTGCTCCGTCACGGCAGCATTCTGGCCGTGACCTCGTACGCGACGCGGACGAGCCCCGTGATTCGGGGCCGCTGGATTCTGGAAAACCTCGTCGGCACGCCGCCGCCACCGCCGCCGGCCGACGTGCCGGCGCTGGCCGACAACACCGTTTCCGCGGCGCTGCCGGTGCGGCAGCGGCTCCAGCAACATCGTGCCGATGCCGCGTGCGCCAGCTGCCACAAACTCATCGACCCGGTCGGCTTTTCGCTGGAGAACTTCGACGCGGTGGGCCGCTGGCGGACGACCGAGGCCGGCCAACCCGTCGACGCCTCGGGCGGCCTGCCCGACGGCAGCGAGTTCACCGGCGTGAGCGGCTTGGAAAAAGCCTTGCTCGATCGCCCGGAATTGTTCGTGCAAACGCTGACCGAAAAACTGCTGACCTTCGCCCTGGGGCGCGGCGTCGAGTATTACGACGCCCCTGCCATCCGCAAAATCGTTCGCGAGGCCCGTGAAGACGACTACCGTTTCTCGAGGCTGATCGTGGGAATCGCGAGCAGCACGCCGTTTCAGATGAGACAATCCGAGTCGAGACAAATTGAGTCGAGGAATGCGCCATGATCATCTCGAAAAAAGCCCTGCCGCGGCGGACGTTCCTGCGCGGGGCGGGCACCGTGCTTGCTCTGCCGCTGCTTGACGCCATGATTCCCGCGCTCTCCTCCGCGGCCAATACGCCGGCCAATCCGGCCCGTTTGCGGCGGCTGGGCTTTGTCTATATGCCGATGGGCTGCGACGTGACTCGCTGGACGCCGCCGGGCGACACGCTCGATGAATTGTCGCCGTCGCTCAGCCCGCTCGCGCCGGTCAAGCAGAAGGTCGCGATCATTTCCAACCTGGAGCTGCGCAGCGCCTATCCGGGAACGCACGCCACTTCGAACGCCTCGTTCCTGAGCGCGGCTAAGGCCAAACGCACGGAAAGCACCGACTACCGCCTCGGCACGACGGTCGATCAAGTCGCGGCCCAGCAGATCGGCAAGGGGACGCAGCTTCCCTCGCTCGAACTCTCGATGGACCTCTTGTCCGTCGTGGGCCAGTGCGACAACGGCTATGCGTGCGTCTATCAGAACAATCTTTCATGGTCGTCCCCCACGACGCCGCTGCCGGCGGAGGCCCACCCGCGAATCGTCTTCGAGAGCCTGTTCGGCGAAGAGGGGGGCGCCGTCGACCGCCGCGCCGCGCTCAAAAGGCGTGCGAGCCTGCTCGATTCGGTGACGGCCGAGCTGGCCCGCCTGCAAAGGACGCTCGGGCCGGAAGACCGCCGCCGCGTCAGCCAGTATCTCGAATCGGTCCGCGACGTCGAGCGCCGCATCCAGCAGGCCGAAGCGGCCGCGGGCGAAAATCCGCTCCCCGATCTCGACCGGCCGATGGGCGTTCCGGCGTCATACGCCGACCACGCCCGCCTGATGTTCGACTTGCAGCGATTGGCTTTGCAGGGCGATATCACGCGCGTGATCACCTTCCAACTGGCCCGCGAAACCAGCAACCGCACCTATCCGGAGATCGGCGTTCCCGAGCCGCATCATCCGCTCACGCACCACGGCAACGATCCCGACAAGATCGCGCAGGTGGCCAAGATCAACCAGTTCCACGTCTCGCTCTTCGCCGAATTCCTGCAAAAGCTCGCGGAAACGCCCGAAGCCGGCGGTTCGCTACTCGACCACGTACTTTATCTCTACGGCAGCGGGATGGGCAACCCCAACGTTCACGACCACGTGAACCTGCCGATCATCGTCGCCGGCGGCGCAGCCGGAAAGATGCAGGGTGGCCGCCATCTGAAGCATCGCGAGCCGGTGCCGCTGGCCAACTTGCATCTGACGTTGCTCGACAAGGTCGGAGTGCGGCTCGATTCGTTCGCCGATAGCGACGGCCAGATCGATGACCTGTTCCAGCCGCTCTCGATGTGAGTAAGGGAAGTCGCGATGGCTACAGCACGATTGGCCGCTTGCGGACTTGCCGCCTGGCTGCTCACCGCCGCAGCAGCAACAGACGCTGCGGCCGATGCGCCGCTGGCTGACGCCGCCGAGAAGCAGGATTTTGCGCAGGTCCGCGTGCTGCTGGATAAGAGGGCCGATGTCAACGCGCCCCAGGCCGACGGCATGACGGCGCTCCACTGGGCGGCGTATCACGACGACGTTCTCACGGTGAAGCTGCTTCTCGCTGCCGGTGCCAACGCCAAGGCCGCCAGCCGATATGGCGTGACGCCGTTGTCGCTCGCCTGCACCAATGGCAGCGCGGAGAACGTCGAGCTATTGCTAACCGCTGGGGCGGACGCCAATTCCGCCCTTCCCGGCGGCGAAACGGCTTTGATGACCGCGTCGCGGACGGGCCGGCTCGGCGCGGTCCAGGCGCTCTTGGCACGGGGCGCGAATGTCAACGCCCGCGAGCACAAGGGTCAGACCGCCCTGATGTGGGCGGCAGCCGACGGCCACGTCGATGTCGTCGATTGCCTCCTCAAAGCTGGGGCCGATTTTCGCACGCCGCTTTCCTCCGGGTTTACGCCCCTCTTTTTCGCCGTCCGCGAGGGGCGCGAGGCCGTGGTCTTCCGGTTGCTGGAGGCCGGCATCGATGTCAATGAGCACATGGCCCCCCAGCAGCGTGGATCAGCGCCGCGCGGCAAGCGGACCAGCCCGCTCTTGCTCGCTTTGGAAAACGGGCATTTCGAGTTGGCTGCGGCCCTGCTGAAAGCCGGTGCTGATCCCAATGACCGGCCCGCGGGCTATGCGGCGCTGCACGCGATCTCTTGGGTCCGCAAGCCGATCCGCGGCGACGGCGACCCGCCCCCTATTGGCTCGGGCAGCTTGAGCAGCCTGGACCTCGTGCGGCTGCTTGCCCGGAAAGCCGACCTCGATGTCCGCCTGGAGAAGGGCGAAGGCGGACGCGGCCGGTTCACCACGACGGGTTCGACGCCGTTTCTGCTGGCGGCGCGGGCCTGCGACGTACCGCTCATGAAGCTGTTGATCGAGTTGGGAGCGGATACGAAGCTGCCCAATGCCGATCGCTGCCCGGCGCTCTTGGCCGCGGCCGGCGTGGGCGCGCTCGGCGACGGCGACGAAGCAGCCGGAACAGAAGACGAAGCCGTCGAAGCCGCCCGGCTGCTGCTCGATCTGGGTGCGGATGTCAATGCGGTGGATGACAACGGCGAAACGGCCATGCACGGCGCGGCCTACCAGAGCCGCTGGAAGCTGGTGGAGTTGCTGGCCGAGCGCGGCGCGGATATCAAAGTCTGGAATCTAAAGAACAAATGGGGCTGGACGCCGCTGATGATCGCTCAGGGTCATCGCCCCGGCAATTTCCGCCCCGCGCCCGATACGATCGCTGCCATCGAGCGCGTGATGCGGGCCAATGGCGTCACACCGCCCAAGGCCGAGCGGCCGGGCGTCCGCACGGGCTACTGATGGCAATGCAAGCGGGGTTTCCTGAAGTCTGGCGACTTCAGCTACGTGCGTGGATTCACTCCAGTTCAGCGATAACGGCCTGGCCCACTTCCCAAGTGCCGGTTTGACCTCCCAGGTCGGCCGGCAAGTGTCGCCGCGCGGCCAAGACGCGCTCCACTGCTGTGTTGATCCGTTGAGCGACGCTGCGCGCGCGCGGGTCGTCGTGCCGATCGCCGAGCCAGTCGAACATCATCGCCGCGGAAAGGATCACCGCGAGCGGGTTGGCGACGTTCTTCCCCGCCAGCTGCGGGGCCGTGCCATGCGACGGCTGAAACAGCCCATGCCGCTCGCCGACTTCGGCCGAGGGAGCCAAGCCGAGTCCGCCCACAATCGCGGCTCCCAGATCGGAGAGGATGTCGCCGAACTGGTTCTCCATCACCAGCACGTCGAATTCGCTCGGACGCTGCACCAGATGCAGGCTCATTGCATCGACGTAAGCGGTCTGGGCGGTAATCTCGGGATAGCGGATGGCGACCTCTAAAAACACGCGGCGAAACAGAGCGTAGCTGCGAAAGACGTTGGCCTTATCGACACACGTGACGCTGCGGCGGCCGTCGAGCGGGCGGCCCTGCCGGCGACGCGCGAGCCCAAACGCGAAGTCCACGATCCGCTCGGTCGCCGCGCGGGTCACCACGATCGTGTCGGTCGCAGCGTCTTGCGCGAGCGTTCCGCGGCCGAATGAAGCGAATAGCCCTTCCAGGTTCTCACGC
>JAKEHX010000670.1 GCA_022614795.1 Planctomycetaceae bacterium
CGCCGATGAGGAAAAGGACTCGGCCGTGGGCCAGGTGGCCCAGCGCGCACTGGCGAGACTCTCCGATTCGCGCGATACGGAATTGCTCGCCTGGTTCGCCCAGCAGAAGCCGCGGAAGCCTTCGCCGGGCCTGGGCATGGGCGGCTTGCCGGGGCTTCCCAACGACTTGCCGGAGCGGCCGGACCTGAGCTTGCCGGGGTTAGGCTCGGGCCCGGCGGATTCGGGACTGGGTGCCGGTTCCGGCCTCAATCTGGAAGGTTTCGGCTCGGGCAAGACCGAAGATCCGAAGCTGGAGTTTCCCAAGCCGGCCGCAACGAAGCTTGGCGAGACGAATCCGCCGGAAGCCGAGAAGCCGGCGGCCGAGAAGCCAGCCGCCGAGCCTGAAAAGTCGCCAGAGTGAGCGCCGCCTATCCGCCTCTCGACGCGGGTGATGAAGAAGCAGCAGCCGACGAGCCGCTCGCGCTTGTCGCTGGCAGCCACGACGCCGGGCAGCGGCTCGATGCGTTCCTGGCCCGCAGCTTGCCCAAGTACAGCCGCGTGCAGCTGCGCCGCGTGATCGGAGCGGGCGGAGTGCTCGTCAACGGGCAGGGGACCAAGGTCGCGCATCGGTTGTCGGAAGGGGACGAGGTAACCGTCGTTCTCCCGCCGATGAACTCGGCCGGGCCGCATCCCGAAAACATTCCGCTCGACATCTTGTACGAGGACGATTCGATCATCGCGGTCAACAAGCCGCCGGGCATGGTGGTGCATCCGGCCCGCGGCCACTGGTCGGGGACGCTGGCCAGCGCCTTGGCGTTCCACTTCAAAGAGCTCAGCCGCGTAGGCGGCCAGACACGGCCCGGCATTGTCCATCGGCTCGATCGCGACACAAGCGGCGTGATGGTCGTCGCGAAAACCGACCCGATGCATTACGCCCTGGCCGCGCAGTTCGAGAACCGCACGACCGAGAAAGAGTACTTCGCCATTACCGCCGGCGTGCCTGATCGCGACCGGGACCTCGTCCAGCAGCCGATCGGTATGCACCCGCACCAGCGCGAGAAGATGGCCATTCGCGCGGGACACGCCACCAGCCGCGAGGCCTCGACGTTTTACGAAGTGACCGAGCGGTTCGCCGGCTTTGCAGCAGTGAAAGTGCTGCCCAAAACGGGGCGGACGCACCAGATCCGCGTGCACCTGGCCCATCTCGGCTGCCCAGTGCTGTGCGACAAGCTCTATGGCGGGCGGGCCTCGATCACGCGCGGCGAGCTGCGACGGCGGCGGCACGACGCTCCACCAGCTGACGACGATGGGCAGCTCGCGCTAGCGCGCCAGGCGCTGCATGCCCGCCGGATCAAGCTGGTTCATCCCGCTAACGGCCAGCCGATCGAGTTCATCGCTCCATTGCCAGCAGACTTGCAGCAGGTGCTGACAATTCTGCGTTCATCTTCCAAATAGGCGCCTAAGAAAGGAACAGAAGGTAACAAAGGAAACAAAGGCGACAGGTATCTCCCCTTCGTTTCCTTTGTTACCTTCTGTCGTAACCCTTGCGCTGCCACCAAGGACTCCATATGGGAATCACCCTGTTCAGCCGCCGCGAGATTCTGTCCGCCGCGTCCATTTTCGCCGGCGGCTATGCCTTGCAGTTGCAGGCCGACGAGCCGCCCGCAGGCAGGAAACGGTTCGCTATCGCGATCCATGGCGGAGCGGGCAAATCGCCGAAGGGCGACGAGGCGCCTGCGGTGGAGAAGTCGCTGGCCGAAGCGCTGGGCATCGGCGAGAAAATCTTGAAGGAAGGCGGAACCAGCCTTGACGCGGTCGAACAAGTCATCCGCTTTCTGGAAGACGATCCGCTTTTCAATGCCGGCCGCGGAGCTGTTTTCAACGCGGCTGGAGGCCACGAGCTAGACGCCTCGATCATGGATGGCAAAACGAAAGCTTGCGGCGCCGTCGCCGCGGTGCGCACGATCCGCCATCCAATCAGCCTCTCGCGCTTGGTGATGGAGAAGACGCGGCATGTGCTCCTGGCCAGCGACGGCGCGGAACAATTTGCCGACGAGATGAAAGTCGAGCGCGTGGAGAATTCGTGGTTCGATACCGAACGGCAGCGAAAAAACTGGGAGAAGGAGAAGGCGGAGGCGGCCAAACAATCGGGCACGGGCCGCTCGCCGCTCGCCAGCGAGCACTTGGGCACCGTCGGCTGCGTGGCCCTCGACACCCACGGCAATCTGGCGGCGGGGACCTCGACCGGCGGGCTGACCAACAAGAAATATGGCCGCGTCGGCGATTCGCCGATTGTCGGCGCGGGAACCTACGCCGACAACGCGACCTGCGCCGTCAGTTGCACCGGGATCGGCGAGCAGTTCATCCGCCATGCCGTGGCCTACGACGTCTCGGCCCGGATGGCCTACCTCAAGCAGCCGCTCAAGGAAGCGGTGGCTGAGATACTCGCAAAAAAACTGAGGCCCAACGACGGCGGGATCATTGCTGTCGGTGCTGACGGCACGATTGCAATGGACTTTTCGACGGCGGGAATGGCCCGGGCTGCGGCCGATTCCAGCGGCCGGCGCGAAGTGAAAATTGGCCGCTAAAGTAGCGAAATACACGGGCTCATCACTGCCCATCCGCGAGCAGGTTTGTTATTCTAGCTTCGATTGCCGTTTACATTCGGCAGCGCTCGTGCCGCTTCAGACTCCCGCCGCGTTCGGATGTCCGACTATCCCAAAATCGCGCAGCTCAAGTCGGCTGCGGCCCTGCGCGAACGACTGGCGGAGTTGGGGCTCCAGCTGCCGGTCGACGACCGCATTCTGACGGCCGCGCAAGGCTCGCCGCTCGCCCAGCCGATCGACCTTGGGGCGCTGCACTGCGGCAACCGGTGGTGCATCCATCCGATGGAAGGCTGGGACGCCAATCGGGACGGCTCGCCGAGCGAACTGACGCTCCGCCGCTGGCGGCATTTTGGATTGAGCGGCGCGAAGCTCATCTGGGGAGGCGAAGCGGCCGCGGTCCAGCCCGACGGCCGGGCCAATCCCAACCAGACGCTCGCCACCTCTTCGAACAAGGCCGGCCTGGCGGCGCTGCTTGAGCAGTGCACCACGGCCCATCGGCAAGCATTCGGCACGACCGACGACCTCGTGGTCGGGTTGCAACTGACGCATTCCGGCCGCTTCTGCCGCCCCGATAGCCACGACCTGGCGCCGCGGATTGCCTATCACCATCCCTTGCTCGACGCGAAATTCGACATCCGGCCGGATGACGACTCGCTCGTGTGGACCGACGACGAGCTGGCGCGGCTGATCGATACATTCGTCGCCGCCGCGGGCCTGGCGCGCGAAGTCGGTTTCCAATTCGTCGACATCAAAGCGTGCCACGGCTACCTGATCCACGAATTTCTCAGTGCCCGCACGCGGCCGGGGCGTTTTGGCGGCGACCTGGCCGGGCGATCGCGCCTGTTGCTCTCGATCGTCGAGCGCGTCCGCGACGCCTATCCCGATCTGCCGGTGCTGGTGCGCTTGAGTATCTTCGACACGCTCCCGTTCGAAACCAGCCGCGACGTCGGCCGGCCGATGGAGCATGAGCATCTCTTGCCGTACGGCTTTGGATTCGGCGTCGATGCCGATCGGCCGCTC
>JAKEHX010000671.1 GCA_022614795.1 Planctomycetaceae bacterium
ACCGTAAACGGGTGGAACGGCTTACGGTCCAGGAACGCAATTAGAAGCTCGTCGAAGTGTTGCTCGGTCATACATCAATGTTAGCACGCGGCCATCCGAGTGTCCAACCGCCGAACTCGCTCGCCGCGCAGTTTCGGTTTCATGAACAAGCGCGTCGCAGCCAATCAGCAGTGCGGGCGTTGCGCGGTCACGGCAATTTCGCGTTGATATCGACGTCAGGCGGCCGGCCGATCGCGCGGAGCATCTGCAGCTGGGCCACGTTGTAATCGATTGTCGCGTCCAGATGTTGGATGCGAGAGGACGCCAGTGCGCCGATTGCTTGTTGAATTTCAATCGGCCGCAGCACACCACCGCGGATACCTTCCAGGTTGAGTCGCACGGCTTGGTAGGCCGACTCGACTTGAGGTCGAGCGACCTCGATCTGCCGCTGGCGTAGCTGGACGCGCCGGTAAGCCTGGGTGACTTCAGCCGCCACCAGATCGCGAACCTCCTGCCGGGTCAAGTTCGCCTGGCGGTGGACGCTCTGCTGTTCCCGCTGGCGAGCTGCATTTCCGAAGCCGAAATTCTCAAATTCCCAGATCGCGGCAACGTCGAAGTCAGCGCGGCCCCCGAAATTGTCGACGTCGGACCCTTCCCCACCGCCAAACCCTCCGCCGCTGACGCCGGCATATAAGTGCGGCACCCATGGACGAACTTGCTCCTGACGGCAGCGATACCAGGCGGCATCTCGCTGCGCGTCGGCGCTACTGATCTCGGGCCGAACCGCGACCGCCCGATCGATCAAAGTTGGCAGCGGCAGCGACTGGTCGACGAACTCTAGCGCCACAGGCGCCTCGTCAACGGCCTGCAGCTGAACCGTGGGGGCAAGTCGCAGGAGTTGCGCTAGGTTCGCCGATACGACAGCCACGTCCTCTTGTGCTTGCAGCACGTCTCGCCGTCGACTCGCAGCCTCGACAATGGCCCGATCCGCATCGGCCTGCAGTCCGTGGCCACTCTTGGCGAATTCATCCGTGATTCGCGCCAGCTCCTGGGCGTTCTGAACTGCTTCCTCGGCAATTCGCATTTTGGACTGCGCCCGAACCAAGGCGAAGTAGGTCGCAGCCACCTGCAGCAGCGTGTCATTGAATGTCGCCGTCCTCTCTGCGGCAGTGGCTCGCACAAGCTGCCGAGCGGCGAGCGGCTCGAAGATTGTGTCCGCCAGCGACAAGTCCACAAACATTCGAGCTGGACCTGAAGCGCCACCGTTTGCCGGTGAATTGCCGAACACGGCGCCACCTCCCACGAAGAGCGAGTTGCGGCTGACTTCAAGAATCTGGCCTTCCGTTTCCTGGAGGCGACCGGCGTGATTGTTGTACACGACGCCGGCGCTAATCGAGGGAATCCAAAGAGCATTCGCCGCCGCGGCCCGCGCGCTGGCCTGATTGATTCGCTCGCGCGCCAAAGCAATTTGCAGATTATTGGCGCCGGCCAGTTGAAGGGCCGACGGCAGGTCGATCGGATGGACCGCTCCGGCGACAACTCCAGGCGGCATCTCCTCCGAGAATTCGGGCATCTGGAGCGTATCAGCCAAACGGGCTGGCAGATTGGTCGCCGAGGTGACCGGCTGAGCGAACTGCACTGGCCCTGCCACGCCCGCATCGGCCGGAGGCGGCAACAGGCGGGGAGAACCCGTTGACAGTGCTGCCGCTAGGGCGGCGTTGTCCTTCGGCGGTTCTACACCGGGCTCGGCGCCAACTGTCTGGTCGGCAATCGCAGCACTGTAGAAAACAGTCAGCGCCGTGAAGAGTGTGCGCAGAACGCTACACGGGAACGGAATTCGCTTCGGGTAACTAGCTGCCATTCCCGCTCCCTGGGACACAGGTCTCTCACACTTTTACTGATCGGCATTCCTGGTATCCTCGGCCCAGCGAACTCTGCGCGGCCGACCGGCGTTGACTGCATTGGTAGCAGCAGCGTTCTCAGCGTCCTGCCTGAGTCGGCGCAAGTTCGATTGTGAGTGATCCAAACATGCCAGGCCGTAACTCGGCGGCCGGCGAGTTCAACTCCGCTTCGACGCGAAGGGTTCGGGTCCTGCGGTCGAGCACGCCAGCGGTGCGTTTGACGGCGCCTCGGAAGGACCTGCCCTTCACAGCGTCTACGACGAGAGTCGCTTTCTGACCGACTCGAATCAGGGGCACCTGCGATTCGGGGATATCGACGATGATCCGCAAGCGGTCGACCGAAGAAACGGTGAACATCGGCTCGGTAGCACTGCTGGCGGCGGAGGCCACAAAGTCGCCCGTGTCGATTCCTCGGTGGGTCACAAGGCCAGCGAACGGGGCGCGCACCTGAGCGTAGCTCAAGAGGACTTCCGTCTTTTTCAGGTTGGCTTCCGCCAGCTTCCGTCGCGCCTGCGCGTGGCTAAGATTCGCGTTCGCTTGTTTCGACCGCGCCGATTCGACTTGGACATTCGCTCCGGCAGACGTAACAGCCGCCTGGGATGCAGTCAGCGCCGAGTCAGATGATCTCAATTGACTTTGCTTCTCATCCAGGAGGGCCTCGTTCAACGCTTGCTGGCCCACAAGATGGGCGATCCGCTCGCGCTCGCTGCGACGAAAATCCACATCCGCCTGGTATTTGGCCACGTTTGCCTGTGCCTCCTGGAGCCTGGCTTTCGCCGCCTCGACCAGCGACTCCGCCGCCACGACCGCCGCTTCCATCTGTCGCACGACGGCCGCTGCTTCGTCGACCGTGGCAACGGCGACTAGTCTCTCCTGCTCCATTTCGGGAATCGATAGCTCGGCGAGCATCTGGTCCTTCTCCACCCGTTCCCCGATATCGACGTGAACGCGCGACACAAACCCCGCGGCCTTCGCCAGTATCTCCGCTTGCTCGTAAGGCTGCAGCTGGGCGGGCTGGGTGATTGTGGAAGGAGTGTTCGAGGCCGGCGAAGCGGGGCCGCTTGGCAATGCCTGCGCGTTGGCAAGCCGGTCGAGAGCAATGAACTCAATCGCAACGACGCAAAACATGACTGCCCGGACGACGACTGCCGAAGTCGATGAGCTAATTCGCTGGTTCATGGCTAACTCCCAACTAGGCCAGGTTCGATCACTGCCGATGCCTTTCCCTTGAAAATCACGTAAAGGCACGGAACCACGAAGATTGTGAGCATCGTGGATGCGGTCAGTCCACCAATCACCGCGCGTGCCAAGGGCATGGTTGCGTCCCCCCCATGGAGCGCGAGTGGAATCAAACCGACCACGGCGGCCAATGAAGTCATCAAAATTGGCCGAAGCCGAACGCTCCCAGCCTCGATCGCGGCATCCAACGACGATAGCCCACGTTCCCTGCGCAACCGATTGGCGAATTCGACCAGCAAGATCGAGTTCGACACGGCGATGCCGATCATGAAAATCACGCCCATGAACGACTGGATATTGAGAGTCGTCCCGGTCACCGCCAAGATCAATAGAACGCCGATGATTCCCAGCGGCACGGCGAACATGATGATGAAGGGGTCCAAGAACGAGCGGAACTGCGCGACCATGATGAGATAAATGAGCACGCCGGCCAGGACCATGCCGAAACCGAGGCTGCGAAACGATTCGGTCATGCTGGCCACTTCTCCGCGTATGCGAACCGTGTAGCCGGCCAGCGGCTGGCCTGCGTTATTCGGGTCCGGCGGGGTCCACGAAACTACCGCCGAGGAACTACCGGCTGCCGGCGCGCTACGCTGGCCCCACTTCGATAGAACTCGTTCAATGTCGGCAGCGACCGATCCGACGTCGCGGCCGTCGACGTTGGCATACACGTCGACCACCCGCGCTAGCGCCACGTGATTCACTTCCACCGCCGAGCGGCCGAGTTCGGCCTCCGACGCCACATTCTGTAGTTGAATGGGGGACGCGGGGTTCTGATCGCTGGTAATCGGCACCGTGCGGAGCGCCTCGAACGAGTCGATGTCCTGCTCCTTGTAGGTCACGCCCACAAAATAGTGATTGCCGGTTTGATAGTCGAGCCAAAAGGCCGGATCGAACGTCGTGGAGCTGTTCAGCACGCTCATGAGGTTCTTGATGGCATCCTCTTGCGTGATGCCCGAATAGGCCATCTTCACGCGATCGGGCTTGATCTTGAGCGTCGGGTAGTCGATCGTCTGCTGTACGCGGACATCGACCGCGCCGGGAACGTCGCGTTCTACCAGACCGCGAATCTCCTGGGCAATGCGATATTGCTCCTGCATATCGCGCCCCTCCACTTGGATATTGATCGGTGAAGGGAGGCCAAAGTTGAGCGCGGCCGCCACCATGCCGCCCGTGTTGAAGGCGAACGTCACGTCCGGAAATTTCTGGTTGAGCCGCTCCCGCAGTTGTCGCGCATATTCCTCGCTCGACGTGTGCCGCTCGCCTGCCTCGCTCAGCTGCACGAGCATCGTCGCATCCATCGAGCCGGAATTGGCGGTATAGCCGGCCGGCCAATCGTAGAGCACGCCGATGTCGG
>JAKEHX010000672.1 GCA_022614795.1 Planctomycetaceae bacterium
CAAGAAGCAGGTCGCATTGTCCCGCGAATTCGTCCCCCGATACAATTCCTAAGAGGCCTTGCCCCTTCACTCCGCTCTTCCAGGAGTCTTCCTATGGCTACCGTCACCGAACCCGTTGCTCCAGCCAAACGTCCCCGCCCGCGGATTCACCAGACCCAGTGCTTCATCGGCGGCCAGTGGGTCCCCGCCCAGAGCGGCAAAACCTTTGACACGCTCGACCCTGCCAGCGAAGAAGTGATCGCCAGCGTCGCCGAGGGGGACGCCGCCGATGTCGATCTGGCGGCCAAGGCGGCCCGCCAGCAATTCGAAACGGGTGAGTGGAGCAAAATGGACGCCCGCGACCGCGGCCGCCTGATCTACAAGCTCGCCGACCTGATCGAGGAAGAAGCCGACGAGCTGGCGGCTCTCGAATCGCTCGACAACGGCAAGCCGATCCGCGACAGCAAGGCCGCCGACCTGCCGCTGACGATCGACTGCCTCCGCTATTACGCTGGCTACGCCGACAAGATCCACGGGCAAACGATTCCCGTCCGCGGGAACTACTTCACTTACACCCGCAAGGAGCCGGTCGGCGTCGTTGGGCAGATCATCCCCTGGAATTTCCCGATGCTGATGGTGGCCTGGAAGTGGGGTCCCGCCCTGGCCGCCGGCTGCACGATCGTCATGAAGCCGGCCGAGCAGACGCCGCTCACCTGCCTGCGAATGGCCCGGCTCGCCCAGAAAGCGGGTATTCCCGACGGCGTGATCAACGTTGTGCCGGGCTATGGTCCGACGGCCGGCGCGGCGATCGTCAAGCATCCCGACATCGACAAGATCGCCTTCACCGGCTCGGGCGAAACGGCCCAGATGATCATGCGCGACGCGGCCCCGACGCTGAAGCGGATCACGTTTGAGCTCGGGGGCAAGAGCCCGAACGTCGTCTTTGACGACGCCAACATCGACGCGGCGATCGCCGGCGCCCATTTTGGCCTCTACTTCAACCAGGGGCAGTGCTGCTGTGCCGGCAGCCGTCTCTTTGTGCAGGAGAAGATCTACGACAAGTTCATCGACCGGCTCTCGGGGATGAACAAGACCCGGAAGCTGGGCGACCCGCTCGATCCGGCGACCGAGCAAGGTCCGCAGGTCGACCAGGCCCAGTTCGACAAGATCATGCGGTACATCGATCTGGGCAACAAGGAAGGGGCCAAATGCCTCACTGGCGGCAAGCGGCACGGCACGCGCGGCTTCTACGTCGAGCCGACACTGTTTGTCGATGTCAAGGACAACATGGCGATCGCCACGGACGAAATCTTTGGCCCAGTGATGTCGGTGCTGAAGTTCAAGGAACTGGACGAGATTGCCGCCCGCGCGAACAACACGACCTACGGCCTGGCCGCAGCCGTCTGGACGCGCGACATCGCCAAGGCCCACTACCTGGCCAGCAAGATCAAGGCGGGCACGGTCTGGATCAACTGCTACGACGTCTTCGACGCCGCCGCCCCCTTCGGCGGCTACAAGATGTCGGGCATGGGCCGCGAGCTGGGCGAGGAGGGCCTCAAGGCGTACACCGAGACGAAGACGGTGACGGTGGCGCTAGGGTAAAACACAGCCGATGTCGAACATGCCTCGCCCTTCTATTTGGCAATCCGCTTGTGTCCGGACAAACGTGGGTGCGTCGATTTCGGTGCTTTTCTTCGTCAGCTCCTGTTTCAGCTTCGTAGCGGGGATGGCGCTGTATCGAATTGTCTTGCAACCATCGTCGCAGGGCTGGATAGCCATCTTATTCATGGGCAGCATTCTGATTTTCAATACTTGCTTCGCCGGCTTTGTAGTCCAAGCATTCATGCAATGGAAGAGTATAGAAACGCGTAGTTTGCCACGGTCCCGCATCGGCGCTTGCTTGCTATGGGGAAGTGCATTCTCAATTCCTAGTGCCCTGGCAGGCGCGATCACACCGCCGAGCCAGCAACTGCTGTTGACTGGGTTCACGTTCGCCTGTTCCGCTATCTTTTTCCTGTTGGTCGTGATGTTAATGTCCCGCGTGCTTGGAGGACTTCTCAATAGAGGCAGTGGACGGTAGCTATAGTCGCAATCGAATCCACCTCTTGTTGTCACCGCGGGACTGTGGGCGGCAGCGCTGACCATCGCCTCCCGACCGCCTGGACGCGTCCCAAATACTATGCTACTGTGACAATATGAAGAACATCACAGTTTCACTGGAAGACGAGGTCTATCGCCGGGCGCGGATCAAAGCGGCTGAGCTGGATACGTCGGTATCGGCTCTGGTGAAAAGGTACCTGATCGACCTGGCCGGACAGGAAACGGATTTCGAGCGTCGGAAACGATTGGAGGATGAAGTTCTGGCAAAGATCAAAGGTCGCGGATTCTCGGCGAAAGATCGCCTGAGTCGCGATGAATTGCACCAGCGCGGCGTGAGGTGAGTCGCGTGCGGTTCATCGATACCAATGTCCTGCTTTACCGAGTTAGCGAGGATCCCGCAGAGCGTCACAAGGCCGAAGTAGCCGCGAATCTGCTGCAAGCCACCGACCTTGCTTTGTCGGTCCAGGTGCTTCAGGAATTCTATGTTCAGGCGACGCGGGCCACGAGGGCCAAGCGACTATCACACGACGAGGCTCAGGCGCTCATCGAAGCATGGTTGCGATTGACGGTTCAGGAGATGACAGTCGATGTCTTGCGCGCAGCAATCCAATCAAGCACGCGATTCCAACTGTCCTACTGGGACGCTGCGATCATTGAATCCGCTCGCAAGCTAGGCTGTAAGGAAGTGCTTTCCGAAGACCTGAATGCCGGGCAAAGCTACAACGGGGTTCGGGTTGTCAATCCGTTTCAGTCGCGACGATCAAGGTCGAATGGGAATCGCTGACGATGAAGCGTAAACAGCTCAAGCTCAATCACGATTTTCCGTCGTACTCGACAACAAGCGGTCACAAGCGGCGGAGATGGTGCTGCCGCCGGGAAAGGCGGAGGGCGGGCCGGACAATCGGCATCGCGGGGCCGATCAGTGGCTGTTTGTCGTGTCCGGCAGCGGCCGGGCGACGATCAATGGCCACCGCCAGGCGCTTCGGGCCGGCACGCTGCTGCTCATCGAGCGCGGCGAGCGGCATGAGATCAAGAACACCAGTCGCCGCGCCCCGCTCGTCACAATCAACTTCTACGTGCCGCCGGCTTACACAGCCGCGGGCCATGAGTTGCCCGCCGGACGAAGTCGATGAGCTCAGCCAAGTCGCATGAGGACTGGCACAGCCGACGATTCTATCGACACCGCCCTCCCCAACCGCGTAGTATGGTTGATAGGGACAAGGGCAGGTTTGGAGGAGGAGAGACCGATGCGAAACCTTGTGACAATCGTTGCGGCCGCGCTGTTTGGCATGGCGATGCAAGCGACTGCGTTTGCGGCTCCACCGGCGAAACCAGGCGCGGCGAAAGCCAAGCCGACGAGTGCCGCCCAGCTGCGAGAGTGGCTCGACGCGCTCGACGACGAGAGCTACGCGCGTCGCGAACAGGCGACCGAACGGCTGCATGCCGCCGGCGAGCAAGCGATTGAGGTGCTGGCCCAGGGAGCACTTGCGGGAAGTCCGGAAACTGCCTGGCGGGCCGGCGAGGCGCTCAAGCGGATTGCCGTCTCGGGCAACGAGAGAACGATCGATCGCGTCGCCGAGGCGCTCGAACGCGTTGGCAAGCAGGGCCGGTCGGGAATGGTCCAGGTGGTGAGCGAAATTCGCGCGCGGCAAAAGCAGCTCAAGCACGACCGGGCCGCGGCTCAGATCACACGGCTTGGAGGCAGATTGTCCGGGGGAATGGCCAGTCACGGCGGCGACATGATGGTTGATGTCGGTTTCCTGCCTATGGCGGCGCCGATGGTGGTGGAAGTCGAGGAAGTGCTGCCGCTCAAAGAGATAGTCAAGGAAGAAGCCGCGGCTGAGGCAGCCGAGGCCGGGGCTGCCGCCGCAGAGGCAGCCGCAGTAGCGGCCAAGGCAGCGGCAATCGCGGCAGAAGCAGAGGCCAAAGCCGCCGCCGAGCCCGCGGCCAAGGAGAGCGATGAACGCCTGCCCGCCGCGCCGCCCGCAGAATTCAAGGAGGTGGTCGAGGGATTGTTTCCAGGGGAACTCTCATTGGAAATCATCGGTGGCCAGACGGTGGAGCCGGACGAACCTGCGACGGATCCGGCCGACGATTTGGACGCGTTCCGCGACCTCGTGCGGTTGCCGCCGGGAGTCGAGGAGCCAGTCGAAGTTGGCGATGCGATTGCCATTGGCGACTTGGACGTGGGGTTTGACGCGTTTGCCATGGCCCCAGGAGGGGTTTTCTTCGGCGGCGGCTTTGTCGAGGTGGACGCCGAAGAAGGCACGCGAGCTGAGTCGCTCATGCTCGATGCCAATTGGCGCGGCGGCGATCAGGGTCTGGAAGTTCTGCGCGATTTGCCCGATGTGACCATGATTTCGATTAACGGCGCGAAGCTCAGCGACGCGGCACTCCAGCACATTGCCGCCTTGCCGAGGCTGTCAAATATCAGCATCCGCGGAACGGTCTTCTCCGTCGCCGCGCTGCGCGAGCTGCACAAGGCACGGCCGAGAGCCGCGATGTTCTGCCAGGGCGAAGCGATGGTCGGAATTCACGCCGACACCGGCGGCTCGTGCGTCTTGACCAGCGTCTATGGCCGGTCGGGAGCTGCCGACGCGGGCCTCCGCGAGGGAGACAAGATTGTCGCGATCGATGACGTGCCCATCCGCGATTTCGCCGAGCTGACGATTTCGGTCTATGGCCACAAAGTGGGCGACAAACTGAAGATCGAATACGAGCGG
>JAKEHX010000673.1 GCA_022614795.1 Planctomycetaceae bacterium
GACCATCAAGTCCTCCAGCCGCAGCACCGGCCGGCCCGTCGTCACACCGACATAGTTCGCGTTCTCGTCGATCTTCCAGCCTTCGCCGGGACCGGCGAGCACGATGTCGTTCTCTTCGGGATAGACGAAGACATATTGAATCCGCTGGATGCCGGCCAGGAAGCGGATTTCATCGGGCAGGTAATAGGCGATTTGCGAGTCGGCCTTGGCCACGGCCTCTTCGATGGCCCGCAGCGAGATCTTGCGAATCTCGACCGGCTGGTTCAGCTCGGGAGCGATCGCCTTGAATTCCTTGAGATACTGCTCTCGCAGTTCGCGGCGAGCTTGGACATTCGGGGCGGCCACGACGCCGTTTGCGTCGATCGAGACACCGCCGACCGCGCCGAATCGGCCAATGCCGCCGTGGCCGGCCCAACTAATCGTGGAAACCGCCAGGATGAGGCCCGCGGCAATGAGCCACTCCGGGCACGAGCGACGACGATGCAACATGTCCAATGCTCCTCGAATTGGTGCAGGCCAGTAGCAGCGCTGCCGGGCCTAACCACCGCGGCCTAATCGATCCCGCAGTGCCGACGGAGCGCCTGACCAGTCCGAATGCCCCTGTGACTTATCCAGTCGGACTTGTCCTCAGAATAACTGCCACCCGTGGACTTTGCAACAAAACGCCAGCCAAGTAGTAGGCACACTCCGTGTGCCGTCCACGCCGATGACTATCTGTCCACTGACGATTTCCGCGAGGCCAGCCGCCCTGGCCCCGACTCGCCCCTCGCTAACCATCGCCTCCGCCTCAAACTTGACCTTCTAGACACCCCGTCTTTAAGATGCCGTCCGCGTGGTGTGTTGGCTGCCGCGCGGTGGCGAATCTCATGAATATCGCATGCCTGATTGTCGGACTCTCCTTGCTGCCCCAGGCGCCGGACGTCGAAGGCGAGCCCAAGTTGGCGCAACGACAAGGATTTCTGGCGAGTGGAGATGTCCGGCTAAAATTGGCCGGCAATTTGACTACCGCTCGTCCGCCTCGGCAAAGCGGTATCCGACGCCCGGCTCGGTCATGATCAATCGCGGGGAAACGGAACTGTCACCCAGTTTTTTGCGGAGCTGGTTGACATAGACCCGCAGATAATGAGCTTCCTGCGTCGAGTCGGGCCCCCAGACTTCCTTCAACAGTTGCCGGTGCGTGACAACTCGGCCAGCGCTCTTGATGAGCATCGTCAACAGACGGTATTCGGTTGGCGTCAGATGCACCGGCTCGCCCGCCACGCGCGTCTGGCGGCGGGCCAAATCGACCTCCAGGTCGCCGGCCGCAAACACGCTTGAGGCTTGATCCTCGGCGGCCAGGGCATTGTGCCGCAGCGCAACCCGCAGGCGGGCCAGCAGCTCGCCGACGCCGAACGGTTTGGTGAGATAGTCATCGGCCCCCGCGTCGAGGGCGGCGATCTTGTCCTGCTCCTGCCCGCGGGCCGAGAGGACGATCGTCGGGACACGCGACCAGCCGCGCAGCTCTTCAATCACCGCCAGGCCGTCGAGATCGGGCAGACCCAGGTCGAGGATGACCACGTCAGGCGGCGTGGATGACGCCTGGCGAAGGCCATCGCGTCCCGTCTGGGCTTCGTGAACTTCAAACCCGTGCGCGCCCAGCGACGCCCGCAGGAACCGGCGGATTTCCGGCTCGTCTTCGATCACCAGGATGCGGGGTGCGTCAGCGGTCATGGCCAGCGTCTTGTTTTGCGGCGTCGATCGTCTTGCGGCGCGGCGGACTGCTCATACTCGCTTCTTCCAGCGGCGGCAGCGCGGGAGCTTGCGGCTGCGGCAGCTCCAGGCGAAACGCCGCGCCTCCGCCAGGACCATTGCGGGCCGTGATCGTGCCGCCGTGCAGCTCCACGATGCCGCGGCAAATTGCCAGCCCCAGGCCCGTCCCAGTGCGCGCCGGCTGATCGGCACCTCGGTAGAACTTCTCGAAGACGCGTTCCTCGTCGCCGGGCGCGAGGCCGCGACCATTGTCGGCGATCTCCAGCCAGATCTCGCCTTCCCGCAAGCCGGCAGCGAGGTGAATCTCTCCGCCGTCGTCGGTGTAGCGGATGGCGTTCTCCAGCAGATTGGCCAGGACCTGGTGGAACAGCAGCTCATCGACGAACACCAGCGGCAACGTGGGACCGGCCTCGACGACGACGCGCCGCTGCCCCAGCAAACCGCGGAGGCGTTGCAGAACGCCCCCGATCAGCTCGTCAATCGGATGCCAATCGCGGGCCAGCTCCATGCTCCCCGCCTCGAGTCGCGTCATATCGAGCAGGTTGCCCACCAGCCGATTGAGCCGCTCCGACTCGGCGACGATCGACTCGGCCAGCTCGCGGCGGGTTTCGGCCGGCATGGCGTGGCCGGATTCGGCCAACGAGCTGCCCGCGCCGGCGATCGCCGCCAGGGGAGTGCGCAAGTCGTGCGACACCGCGCTCAAGAGCGCGCTGCGCAGCCGCTCTTGCTCCAGCTTGAGCTGGGCGCCCTTGGCCGATTCGGCCGTCTGGATCCGCTCCACCGCCAATGCCAATTGGCTGGCGACCGTCTCGATCAACCGCTGATGGTCGGGCATCAGGCGCTTGACGCCGCCCGCCGGCCGCACGCCGAGCACGCCGACGATGCCGCTGGCCGCCGAGAGCGGAACAAACAGCGACGGCACGCTGGGAAGGGTTTCGGTTCCCAGCCCCGCGCTCGTGCCATGCTTCAGTACCCAATCGGCCACCGCGGCTTCGTGGCGGGCGAGGTCGGCCGTGCCCACCACGGAAGCGCCCAGCACCGAGCGGCCCGCGGCGGAATTGTCCAGCACCGGCATGACGAACAGGTCCCCCTGCACAAGCCGCCTCAGCTCGTCTTCCAACAGGGCCAGATCGCTGAGCTTTTCGATTTGCACGAGCGATCGGGCCAGCTCGTGGAGCACTCCCGCGTGGCGCTCGCGGCGGCGGGCCAGCTCGGCCTGAAACGCGAGCCGGCTGGTGAGCGTGCTGATCAACACGCCCGTCGCCAGCATCACCGCAAACGTGAACAGGTACTGGGCGTCGGACACGGCCAGCGTCCCGCGGGGCTCCACGAACACCACGTCGAAGGCGAGAACCCCCAGAACCGACGCGCAGATCGAAGGCCCGCGGCCGTACCACGCCGCGACGATCACTACGCCGGCCAGGTAGATCATCGCCAGCGTCACCTCGCTCACCTGCCCAAAGAGCAGCCAGCACAGCAAGGTGCACACGAGCACCGCCGCCAGCGCAGCACCGTAGCCGGCCAGCGAGATTCGCGGGCGGTCGGTTTGTGTGCGGCGAGCGTCCCCTTTCGATTCGCCGCTGATGACGTACACATCGATGTCGCCCGAGCGGCGGGCCAGCTCATACACAAATGAGCCGCGCAGCAGCTCGCGCCACCGCGGCTGGAGGGTCTTACCGACGATGATCTTGGTGACGTTCCGCTGGCGGGCGTAGGCGATGATTTCCCCCGCCACGTCGCTGCCCCCCAGCGTGACCACTTCCCCGCCCAGCGTGCGAGCCAAGTGCAGCGTTTCGGCCAAGCGCTCGCGATCGGCCGGCTTCAGACGCGTGTCGGCGGGTCCCTCGACGTGCACCGCCAGCCAGGCGGCGCGCAGGCTGGCAGCCATCCGCCGCGTCGCCCGCACGAGGCTCGCCGATGTCGGTCCGGGGCTGACACACACCAGCAGCCGATCCGCCGCCGGCCACGTCACCTGAATCGCCTGGTCCGACCTCCAGGCGGTCATCTGCGTCTCGACGCGCTCGGCCATCTTCCGCAGCGCCAGCTCGCGGAGCGCAATCAGGTTTCCCTTGCCGAAAAAGTTCTGCGTGGCTCGCACCGCCTGATCGGGTACATAGACCTTGCCTTCGTGCAGCCGCTCGATCAGGTCGTCGGGCGCCAGATCGACCAGCTCGACCTCGTCGGCCTGCTCGAAGACGGCATCGGGCACGGTTTCGCGAACGACGACGCCGGTGATCTTGGCGATGATGTCGTTCAAGCTCTCGAGGTGCTGGACGTTGACCGTCGTATAAACGTCGATGCCCGCTGCCAATAGCGCCTCGATGTCCTGCCAGCGCTTGGCGTGCAATTGCACCTCGTCGTCGCCGACCACGTTGGTATGGGCCAGCTCATCGACGATCAACAGCTCCGGCCGCAAAGCCAGGGCGGCGGGAAGGTTGAAGTCGAGCAGTTGCCGGCCGCGATAGGTCACCGCCCGCTTGGGCAAGACGTCCAGGCCCAGCACCAGGGCCTGCGTTTCGGGCCGGGCGTGCGGCTCGATGTAGCCGACGACCACATCGCGTCCTTCCTTGCCCATTTTACGGGCCGCCTCCAGCATGGCGTAGGTCTTGCCCACGCCGGGCGCCGCCCCGAAGAAGATCTTCAGCTTGCCGCGGCGGCACTTGGCCTCGTCGGCCTGAACGCGGGCCAGGAGTTCGTCGGGATTCGGTCGCGCGTCGCTCATCGAGCTAAGGGCTGAGGTCGGCGGCTACCGACCGGTCATCGAGCGCGAGATTCAAGAGGAGTACGTTGACCCTCGGCTCGCCGAGCACGCCCAGATCGCGCGGCTCAACGTGACGAGCCACTAGGTCGCGGACTTTGTCTTCCGCCAAGCCACGGGCCTGGGCGACTCGCTGCACTTGATAATAAGCTGCCGCGGGTGAAATGTGAGGGTCCAAACCGCTGCCCGACGCGGTCACCAGATCGACCGGTACAGGGCCGGTTTGCGTGGGATGAGCGGCCTTGAGC
>JAKEHX010000080.1 GCA_022614795.1 Planctomycetaceae bacterium
CGAGATTGGGCATCTGACCGAAGGCTTGCCAGTATTGCAGGGCCGCGTTGTCGGCCAGCTCGGTAAAGCCGGGCGGCCGGGCCTCTTGAGCCGGCGCCGCGCACGGAAAGAGCAAGGCGATGGCGACGAGAGAGCGGGTGAGATAGGTACGCATCAAAGTTCTCCAAACAGGGATTCAAGTTCAGAATCGGAAAGGGCAAAGGCATAAGCCCCCGCGCGCTGGGGCTTAGGTTCTGGGGAGTGCGTAGCGTGTTTGTCGAGCAGGGCGTCGAGCTGGTCGAGCGACTTGTCGGCGGCCCGGCGGTACGACCATAGCGAGGGAAGGCTCTCGTCAAAGGCGGCCGCGATCGGCGCCTCGGTGTTTGATTCGGGCATGTTGATCTGCTGCCGCTCGCCGACGCCGCGGAGGAGGAAATAGATGAGGCAGATGGCAACGGGCGCGCAAAGCGCGGCCAGCCAAAGCGGATCATGCGAGCGCCGCTGGCTCAAACTAAGCGGTTCAACCGTGTCAACCGGCTTGGCCAACTCCGCCAGCTCGGCGGCGATGCGCTCGGCGAGTTCGCGCGACGGGGGGAGCGGGCGGAGCGCCGCGAGGTCGGCGGCGAATTGGTCGTGTTCGTTCATGGGATCGACTCCTCGGCCAGTTGCTCGCGCAGCCTGGCCAGGGCGTAGCGGTAGCGCGAGGCGGCGGTATTTGCCGATGTATCCAAGGCCGCGGCGATTTGCGGGAAAGACAGCCCGCCCCAGACCTTCATCACCAGCACTTCGGCCTGGCTCGCCGGCAGCTCGCGCAAGGCGGACTCAATCGCCGTGCGGCGCTCGTCTTGCTCAAGGGAGCCGGCAAACAGCGGCTCGGCCTCCGGGCGGGCGGTGGCTTGTTCGCGGCGGAGCTGCCGCGCTCGGCCGCGGTGGCTGTCGAGGGCACAGTGCTTCACGCAAGCGAAGAGATAAGCCGCCGGGTCCTCAACCCGCTCGCGGGACCGCCAAAAGCGGACAAACGCCTCCTGGACGATGTCCTCGGCGTCGGCCCGACAGGTGGTCCATTGGCGGGCCAGCAGGACCAGCGCCGGCCCATGCCGATCGAGCCAAACCGACCAGTCGTCGGTGCAGTCGAGCATGTGGTTCCCCCAGCGATCGAAAGGCTTGCTGCTTTCTCTGTATTCAAGACGCCGCCGGAAGGCAGATCTGTCTAGACCGGCGGAGGGCCTCGTCAGCATTGGCTCGCTGCGACAGATTTGCAACCCGTGCCGAATAGGCGGGCGCCCGATTCAGGAGCCAGAGAGCCAGAAGTTAGGCTTGGAACGAACTTGCCGCGGAAGCGTCGGATACAACCGGTCGGGCCGGCTTGATTGGCACATGCCCACTCGCGGGCACATCCTGCGCAGGCGAGCGAGTTTGCCGCTTCTTCCAGGTCGGGGTGATAGCAGGTCGATGTTTCAATGGTCCAGAAATGCAACGGAGATACTACGCAATGCCTTCGCTGAAACGCAAATCGGCTGGCGCTAAGGCCAGCGCCTCTCGCACCAAAACCCCTGCCGCCGCCACGCCGGTCCCCAAACCGGCGGTTGCCAAGACCGTCAGTCGCAAGCCGGTGACCCGGGCGGCAGTGCGAGGTGGGAAAAAGGCCGCGTCGCTCCAGACGCCGCTGGAAACCTACCTCCGCGAGATCAACGAGACGGCTCTGCTTACGGCCAAGGACGAACGCGACCTGGCGGGAGCGATCGCCGACGGCGACGTGCGGGCTCGCGACCGGATGGTGCGGGCCAACCTGCGGCTGGTGGTCAACATCGCCCGCGGCTACACAGGGAAGGGGTTGAGCCTTCAGGACTTGATCGAGGAAGGGAACCTGGGGCTCTTGCGGGCGGTTGAGGGCTTCGACCCGGCAGTTGGCACGCGATTCAGTACCTACGCCAGCTACTGGATCAAGCAGTCGATCAAGCGGGCCCTGATCAACTCGGCCAAGACGATCCGCATTCCGGCCTACATGGTTGAACTGCTGTCGAAATGGCGGCGGGCCAGCGCCCGCCTGACCGAGGAGCTGGGCCGCACTCCGACGCCGGAAGAGGTCGGCCGCGTCCTCGGCCTCCAGAAGAAGAAGCTGCCGATCATCAAAAAGGCGATTCGCATCTACAACAGCACGCCGCAGACCGACCAGGCCGAAACCGGCTGGTCGCTGGGCGAAATCGTGATGGACGAGCGGCTGAAGACGCCTGAGGATGAGCTGGTCGAGCACGACGTCCTCAAGCACGTTCGCGAGATGCTGGTGACGATGGACCAGCGGGAGGCGACGGTCCTGAAGATGCGGTTCGGCCTCGAAGACCACGAACCGCATACGCTCAAGGAGATTGGCGAGGCGCTCGGTTTGACGCGGGAACGGGTGCGGCAAATCGAGACCGAAGCGCTGGGCAAACTGGCCGAGGGACTGAAGGACCCGCGCGAGAAGTTGATGGAGGAGCTGGAGATGGCGGGGGCGGAAGAGTAGTGGCGGCGGTGCATTTCGCTCGACTCATGCACCCTACGGCTGTGGCCGCGGCCCGCTAAACTGGCCGCATGCCGCTCGTTACGAAGTCTGCCACGCTAAACGCCGACTCACCGCTCATCGGCCGGCGGATCGACCATATTGTGCAGGAGCTCGTTGCACTGTCGCGGTCGCAAGTGACGGGCCTCTTTGACCACGGCTGTGTGCGGGTGAACGGGGCAATCTGCACGCAGCCGGCCCAGCGATTGGCGGCCGGCGACCGCGTTGAAGTCAAGTACGACGCCAGCCAGCGTTACCACCCCAAGCCCAAGCCACGGCGGAATCTGGGTTTCGAGATCGTCTTCGAAGACAAGCACCTGATCGTCGTCAACAAGCCGGCGGACCTGTTGACGGTGCCGACCGTGCGGGAAGAGACGAACACGCTCCAGCACAAAGTGGCCGAGTATGTGAAGCACGTCAGCAAAGGGCGCGCCGCCTTCACGGTGCATCGGCTCGACCGGGGCGTGTCCGGGCTACTTGTGCTGGGAAAAACCCAGGAGATCGTGCGCCAGCTCAAGGACCAGTTTGCCGCCAGCAAGCCGGAGCGGGAGTATCTCGCGATTGTCTCTGGCCTGATCGAGAAGGCGAGCGGGACGTTTGAGAGCCTGCTGGCGACGGATAAGGACCTGAATCGCTTCTCGACGGAGGATGAAAAGGTCGGGCAACTGGCGATCACGCACTATCGCGTGGTTTCCGTGCTCGAAGACACAACGCTGGTGCAAGTCCGGCTGGAAACAGGGCGGCGGAATCAGATTCGCGTGCATTTTGCCGAGGCAGGCCATCCGGTGCTCGGCGACCCGCGGTATCGGCCCGAGCAAGCGGCACATCGGCACTGGCCGCACAAGCGGCTGGCGCTGCACGCGCGGCTCTTGGGGTTTGAGCATCCGGTAAGCGGCCAGGAGTTGCGCTTTGAGGCGGCATTGCCGGAGGAAATGGAACGGTTCCTGAAGGGTGTCAAACGGAAGTGATGCCCAGCGTCGCCGCCTTTCCGCTGCTGCGCGGGGCTGTTAGTACTACAGCGCTAACTCGTGTTTTCGTCGCAGCGTGGTAGGGTTGTCAACTTGATTCCGAGTCGGTGCAGTTTGCGGAGGGCGGTGCGTCGGTGAGAG
>JAKEHX010000674.1 GCA_022614795.1 Planctomycetaceae bacterium
CCTCGGCCTTGTTCTGAAACTCGACCACTTTCGCGTCGGCCGTGCCGCGGGCGAGCGTGGCGGAAGCCTGGTCGGTCGCGGCCTGAAGCTCCAGCTCGGCCACCTTGAGCCGCTTATTCGCCTCAATGACGGCGATCTCTTGTGCCTGCCTGGCCTCGGTCGTGATCTTGATGACCTGCTTCTGGGCATCGACCAGCGCCTGGAGCCGCTGGTTCATTTCGGTCTCAATGGCAAGCTGTTTTTCCGACTCCTGCTGGAGCAGCTGCTTGCCGAATTGCTTGCGCTTCTCGACGGCGATCTGCCGGTCGCGCACCGGCTGGGCGATCTGCTGCGGCGGGTTGATCGTCGTGATCAGGGCCTGGATGATCTCGACGCCCTGCGATTCGCAGGCCGTCTCTAGCGACCTCTGGAAATCCTCCTGGAACTTGGTCCGTGTGTCGCCCGAGATGAACTCGCGGCCCGAATGGTCCGAGCCGCGCAGGCGGCAGAACGAACGTGCGTTGGGCAGCACGACCTTCTTGATCACCTCCTCCGCGATCTCGGTGCCCGTCTTGTCGTTCTCCAGCTCGTTGTAGATCACATACACCTCCGCGGCCTTCTCGGGCATCACGCGGAACTCGATGATCCCGTCCAGCACCACCCAGAAACCGTCCTTCGAGGGGAAGCCCATGTCGCCGTCTTCCGACAGGTTGAACCGCTGGCTGCGGCAATCGACCAGCTCGACGCGGTTGATGTAGGGGTTGGAAAACTTGGGATAGGTCTCGGCGTCGAGCGTCTGAGCCTCGACGCCGCGCTTGCCCTTGTCGGCAGGGGCCAGCACGATCGTGTTCGGGTCCGCGGGCATTTCACCCGCGAGGTTGGTCACGACTCCGCGAAATCCGGCGGGCACGGTTACGGGGTCGTGCAGCTCAATGATCTCGGCATAGTTGTCGCGGAGCCGCGACTGGCCCGCGACAACGGCATTGATGGGATAGCGCGCCGGCTGGAGCACGCCGGGTACGATCCCCTTTTCGTTTTCTTTCCAGGCGATGATGCCGCCGCCAGGCGGGTCGTCCCCGAAAAGGCGGATCCGCACACCCACCTTGCCCTTCGGAATTTCAATCTGCGGCACCACTTCCCAATCCCAGGTCCACGGATTGCGGAAATGACGCCCTTCGGCGAGCACCGCCGCCTGAAGCCCTTTGTAGCTAGCATCAGGCGCCAGCTCTGCCTCGTTGGGAATATCTTTGCCGGTCTTGCGCGTCATCACGGCCATGTAGCCCGTCGGCACGTTGATCTGGCAAAGGCCGTAGTAAAAAACCGGCGCGCCGATCAGCGATGCGAGGACGAGCGCACCGCCCAGCAACACGACGCCGGGAGCAATCGCGCTGGATTGATCTTCGAAACGCATGCGAGTAGCCATAGGTCGGCTCCAGGCCGAGAGGTTGCGAAATGACCCAAGTGTGTATACCACCTGCTAATTCGATGTCGCGCCGAGAAACTTGCCGCTTATCGGGCCGCCCGCCGTCGTTTGCGACGCAACCTCAAGCGGCCACGACAGATGGAATCGCTCGAATCGGCGTTAAGATGGGAACAATCGATGCCTTGCACAGTATCCCAACGGGGGAGGCGGTGAATCTTGGAGTCGCCCGAATTGAGCCCAGGTAAGCCGCGGGTTTGGCCTGCGCGAGTCGTTGCTCTTTTGGCCGTGGCGACGCCGATTCTCGTGCTGTTTGGGCCCGCGCTCTTTTCCGATCGTTTATTTGCGCTGCGCGACGCGGGACACTATTACTATCCGCTTTTCAAGTGGTGTGCCGACATGTGGGGAGCGGGCAGCGTTCCGCTCTGGAATCCGCTGGAGAACTGCGGCACGGCCGTGCATGCCGACCCGACGGCCAGCATCTGGTATCCAGGCAAGCTGGTTTTCGCCCTGCGGCTGGAATTCTCGGTCAAATTCAAGCTGTATATCGTCGGGCACGTAGTGCTATGCGCCTGGGCGGCCTATTGGCTAGCGCGGAAGTGGGAGGGCGGTCGATACGCATGTGCCCTGGCAGCCTTGTCGTATTCATGCGGCGGCAGTGTTGTCTTCCAGCATTGCAACGTGGTGTACCTGGTTGGAGCGGCCTGGCTGCCGGTGGCCGCGGCGCTGGTCGATGAGGTTCTGCGCGAGCGGCGCTTCGCCTCGGCGGTCTGGCTCGGAGTGGTGCTCGCCCTTATGGTCCTGGGCGGCGACCCGCAGATGGCATATCACGTGCTTCTCCTAGGCGGGCTGTACGCCGTCCTGCTGGCATTTGGAAAGCGTGAGCAGCCTGGCAGCCAGATCGGCTCGAGCTGGGTCAGGCTCGCTCTCCTTGGCGGGGCTGCGATTGCGGCCTTCCTGCTCGCGGCTGTGCAAATCCTGCCCTCTGCTGAGGCAACCGCGACAAGCGAACGAGCAGCATTCGACGCGCCGCGCAGCATCTACGAGGCGGCGGGCCAGTTCAGTGCGGGCAAATTCGACGGGTCACAAATCCGCATGGGTCTGGTGGGGCAGCCCAAAAATGGAACGCACCACGCGACCGCTTACGATTTCAGCATCGCGCCGTGGCGCTTTGCTGAACTGGCCTGGCCGAATTGCGGCGGGCGAATGTATCCCAAGCATCGCCGCTGGTTCTCGCTCCTCGCCGACGAACCGCGAATTTGGTCCCCCGCGCTCTACCTGGGGCTGTTGCCGCTCGTGCTGGGCCTGGGCGCGCTCGACTTCCGCGGCTCCGAGGTTCGCACGCGATGGCTTTCGTGGACCCTCGTGCTGTTTGCGCTTGGCAGTTTGGGGTCCTTTGGCCTGGGCTGGGTGGCGCGCAAGGTCTGGCTGGCATGCGGCGGCAGCGGCGCTGATTTTCCACTGGGAAATCCCGTGGGCGGCGTCTATTGGCTGCTGGTCGTCCTGCTGCCGAAATATGTTTATTTCCGCTATCCGGCCAAGCTGCTGGTCGTGGCGTCACTGGCTATCGCCATGCTGGCGGCTCGCGGCTGGGACCGCGCGCTGGCGGGAGAGCCGCGCCGACTAACGATCGCCTTGCTGGTGCTGGGAATTGGCAGCGGCATTGCCGGCTTGGCCGCACTCGTCGCATCGCAGTTCTTTGTTCTGGGCGAAAGCCAAACGAGCAGCGCCTTTGGACCCTTCGACAGCCTCGGTGCTTGGAACGACGTCGTGTGGTCTCTCGTTCATGCGGCAGTTGTCGCGCTCGCCGCCGCCGGGCTGATCTGGCAAAATAACCGGCGCGCACCGGCACCATCGCACATGTCGCAAGCCGCTCTCTTGGCACTGTGCGCCGCGGAGCTGACGCTTGCGAATCATTGGCTTGTTCCCACCGCCCCAGCCCAGCTTTGGCGAGAGCCTTCCGTCGTTGCCCGGGCGATCGACGGCGGCAACTCGCCGCGCGCCTATCGTGGCACGCCTTGGTTTCCGCAATCCTTCCTCCTCGAAAGCTCGGCGACGCGTCTGGAAGAGATAGTCGCCTGGGAACGCCAGACACTCGCCGGACGCTACGGCCTGCTCGATCGCGTGGCGATCGTCAACGCGCAAGTTGGCATCAAGCGAGCCGACCACGAAGCACTCCTCGACGGCATTGCGGATAGTACAAGCGGCGAAGCCTGGCGGGACGCACTTGGCCGCCTGGGCGTAGATTACGCGATTCTGTCCACGGAATCTCCACCGGATTTCGCGGAGCGAGTGCCCGACGATGGCCTACCTGAGGACACCGCGATCTGGCGAGTGACGGTTCCGCCGCACAAGGAGCGAGTCGAGTATCGTTTCGATCCAGCGCCGTTTTATCGCGGCGCCTGGATCAGCGGGGTGAGTTGGACGGTGGTCGCGCTCATCGGCCTCACGGCGTTCATCCGCCGCTTAGCCCGGTCGTCCACGACCGGAACGCCGCGTGCACGCAGGGGCTAGGCGGTCCTAAATCGAATAATTCAACTCCGGCTTCAGCTCGTCAGGCATTTCGGCCCGAATCCGCAGCTTGGGCTTCTCCATGGTCACCGTCGTGTGCGGCTCGACGCTGTGCGTGAGCCAGACACTCGAGCCGATGACCGAATCGTGGCCGACAATCGTCTTGCCGCCGAGGATCGTGGCGCTCGCGTAAATCACCACGCGGTCTTCGATCGTCGGGTGCCGTTTGTGGCCGCGGACGAGGTTGCCGTCGCTGTCGGTCGCGAAGCTCAGCGCGCCGAGCGTCACCCCCTGGTAGATCTTGACGTGGTCGCCAATGTCGCACGTCTCGCCGATCACGACGCCGGTGCCGTGGTCGATGAAGAAGTGGTGGCCGATTTTCGCGCCCGGATGGATGTCGATGCCCGTTTCCTTGTGCGCCCACTCGCTCATCATCCGCGGGATGAACGGCACGCCAAGCCGGCGCAGCTCGTGGGAGATGCGGTGGACCGTGATCGCTTCCAGGCCCGGATAGCAGAACACCACCTCGTCGATGCTCTTGCAGGCCGGGTCGCCGTCGAACGCGGCTTGGGCGTCCGTGGCGAGAATCTGGCGAAGGGACGGAATCCGCTCCAGGAAGGCGATGGCCATGGCCTGTCCCTTCGCGTCGTAGTCGGTGTCTTCCACGCAGTCGGTGCTCTTCTTGACGACGCGGTCCTCGTGCCGTAGAGCCCGGGCGATCTGCCGCGTGAGCTTGTCGTGCAAGCCGTCGATCAGATCGCCAACGTGGTAGGTCACGTTGCCGATGTGCAGTCCCTCGCGGCGGCGATAGCCGGGGTAGAGGACCTCCTTGAGATCCTCGACGCACTCGACAACCTGCTCGTAGTTGGGCAGGGCGCAGTGCCCCAGATGGCTGATCGCCGGCACGTCGCGGTACGTCTCGACGATCCGGTCGGTCAGCCGCGGTAGCTGCTCTTTGAGTCGGAAGTCGGAAGCCATAGGTGAAGCTCCGGATTGGAGTCTCTCGGGCGCAAGAAAGCCCCGTCTGTTACGGGGGCAGCGGAGGGTGAAATGCCAGCCAACAAGAGGACGCAGCGCCAGCCGCGTCACCGCGTACAGCGGCAAGAGGAAGAGCCGAAATGATAGCAGCGGGCTGGCATAAAAGGCGGCTCCAATGGGCCGGAGCGGCAAAGTCCACGCAGGCGGCAAACTTGCGGCAATCCTAGGCGCGCAGCCCCGGCAATTCAAGTGCACAAGGCCACCCTCGACACTGGCATTATCGTCGGATTCGGCACAGCAGGAAGTTGAGGCAAAGCCGCGCCGGGCTACTCCTCTTCCTCCTCTTGCAACTGAGCCTTGCTGATGACTTCCTGCTGGATGTTGCCGGGCATGACGTCGTAGTGCGAAAACTCCATCGTGAAACTCCCCTGGCCGCCGGTCATGCTCGACAGCGTGCGGGCGTAGGTTGTCACCTCGCGCAAGGGTACCTCGCAGCGGACCGATTGGTAGCCGCCGCCGGCGTTGTCGGCGCCCTGCACGCGGCCACCCCGGCCCGACATGTCGCTATACACGTCCCCCACGTTCGGTTCGGGGACGGTGATCTCCATTTTCACCACCGGCTCGAGCAAGGCCGGCCGGGCCTCTTGAAAGACGTTGCGGAAGGCCATCGAGCCCGCCTTCTTGAAGGCGGCTTCCGAGCTATCGACGTCGTGGTATTTGCCGTAGTGGACCTCGACGGCCACGTCCTGCACCAGATAGCCGGCGATCACGCCGCGTTCGAGTCGCTCGTGAAACCCCTTTTCCACGGCCGGGAGGAAGTTCGTAGGAATCGTGCCGCCGACGACCGAGTTGACCCACAGGAAGTTGTGCTGCTCGTCGAAGTGGAAGTCCTTCATCTGCGGAAAGCGTTCTTTGGTGGCGTATTCCTCCACTTTCGTGCCGCGCGGGAACGGGTACATGCGGATGTGCACCTCGCCAAACTGCCCGCGGCCGCCCGATTGCTTTTTGTGGCGATAGCTCCCCTCTGCGGTCGCCTGAATCGTTTCGCGGAAAGGGATTTTCGGCTGCTTCGTTTCGACTTCGAGCTTGTCGCGGCGGTGCAGGCGCTCGCGGATCATCTGCAGGTGCAGCTCGCTCATGCCGGTCATCACCAGCTCTTTCGTCTGGGCATCGCGGTCGAGCTTGAACGTGGAATCTTCTTCCAGAATTTTGTGCAGCGACGCGGAGAGCTTGGACTCGTCGTTGCGGCTTTTGGGGGTCACGGCCAGCCCGACCATCGGCGTAGGGAACGGCAGCTTGGGAAGCTCGAGGTTGCCGAACGTGGTGGAGGTGTGCAGGTCCTCCATTTTTGCGATGGCCACGATGTCGCCCGCCGACGCCGAATCGACTGGCTTGGTTTCGCCCCCTTGCACATCGAGCAGCGGCCCCAGCTTGATGCCTTTCTTCGAGCCGGGGACGGCGACGGTGTCGTCCTTCTTGATCGTGCCACTATAAACGCGGATGTAGCTCAGCTTCTGGACAAACGGGTCAATGCGGGTTTTGAACACCTGTGCGACGAGCGGCCCGGCCGGGTTGGCTTTGATTTCCACTTCGGCGCCGTCCTTCATTCCCTTGCGCTCGACGGTTGACGGAGGTGGCGCGCACTCGATCAGCGCGTCGAGCAGCTCCGTAAGCCCTACACCGGTTTTCGCCGAGCAACAGACGATCGGAACAAGTGTCCCTTTGGCAACGGCGTGTTCGATGAGCGCGTCGAGCTGTTCGTGCGACGGCTCCTCTCCCTCGAAGTATTTCATCATCAGCTCTTCATCGACTTCGACGATCGATTCGATGAGGTTGGTATGGATCTCTTCCGGGTTGACGAGCGCCCCGGCTGTGTTGCCGGCGTGGCCGAGCGTGCTGACGACTCCCTTGAAATTGGCGCCGTGGCCGATCGGGACATTGACGAGCACGCAGTGCGTGCCAAAGGTATCGCGGATGCGCTCGATGAGCGCCGAAAAATCGATGTTGTGCTCGTCCATCTTGTTGATGACAAGCACGCGGCCGATGCCCGCCTTGCCGGCTTCCTGAAAGACGCGGCGGGTGTTGACCTCGATGCCGCTGTGGGCGTTGATCACGATCACCGCGGTGTCGGCCCCGCGCATGGCGCCGATCGTCTGGCCGATGAAATCGCCGTAGCCGGGCGTATCGATGATGTTGAAGCGCTTGCCGGCGTGCGTGAGGTGCACGATGGTCGATTCGATCGTCCGCTTGTGGGCCTTCTCTTCGGGATCGTAGTCGCAAATGCTAGTGCCGGCATCGACGCTGGGTTCGCCGCTGACCGCGCCGGTCTTGACGAGCAGCTTGTCGGCCAACGTGGTCTTTCCGGAACCGCCGTGGCCGCAGAGTGCAATGTTGCGGATGTCTTCCACTTTGTGCTTGGACATGCCCGTTTTCCTTTGGTCGTAGGGCAAGCGGCTCGCTTGCCCGGGAGAGGTTGACTTGTCGTAACTGTTACGTTGCGGGAATCTTTTCCTCGGCTGCCGCCTGGGCATCGGCCAGGGTCAGCTTACCTTCATACAGGGCGCGGCCGATGATGCAGCCATCGAGGCCGATCTTGGCGAGTTCGCGCACATCGGCGGCGGTGGTGACCCCGCCCGAAGCGATCACCGGCAGGTCCACGGCGGCGTCCATCTCGGCCATCGCCGCGAGATTGGGACCTTGGAGCATGCCGTCGCGGGATATGTCGGTGTAGATGATCGCGGCCAGCGCCTCAGCCGCAAACTGGCGGGCCAGGTCGATGGCACGCGTGGTGCTGGTGGCCAGCCAGCCGTCGGTGGCGACGAGGCCCCCCTTGGCATCGATTCCCAGGGCGAGCTGCCCGGGGAAGCGGCGGCACATCTGGCGAAACCAGTCGGGCTCTTTGAGCGCCCGCGTGCCGACGACCAATCGCGACAGGCCCAGTTTCAGGTAGCTGGCGATCGTCTCTTCGTCACGGATGCCGCCCCCAAGCTCGCAAGGAACATCGACCGCCGTGACAATTTGGCGAACCGCCTGGAAGTTGGCGGTGCTGCCGTCGCGGGCCCCATCGAGATCGACCAGGTGGAGGCAGCGGGCCCCCTGGCCGACCCACTGGCGGGCCATCGCCGCGGGGTCGTCGCCGTACACCGTTTCGCACTGGTAATCTCCCTGCCTCAGGCGAACACACTTGCCGCCTCGAAGGTCAATCGCCGGCCAAACTCGCATCGCCGCCACCTGATCGTGCTTTGTTGCGGACAGGGAGTGGGCTGTTAAGGAACGATGAGCATCGAAAATATGCCACAGCCGCGGGGCAAACGCAAGTATTCGCCGCGTGCTCACAGTTCCGCGAAATTCCGCAAAATCTTTAGCCCCTCGGCCTGGCTCTTTTCGGGATGAAACTGCGTGGCGAAGATATTGTCGCGCCAGACGGCAGCACAAAATGGGCGGCCATAATCCGTTTCAATGGCCACGACGCTCGGGTCTTCGGGCACGCAGTAATACGAATGGACGAAGTAGAAAAAAGAGCCGTCGGCGATGCCGGCCAGGAGCGGAGCGGGACGCAGGAATTGGCCGCGGTTCCAGCCCATGTGCGGGACCTTGAACTCGTGCGGGAGATCGAAACGGACCACCTTGCCGCGAAGGATTCCCAGGCCGGCAAACTCACCCCCTTCGTAGCCGACATCGAACAACAACTGTAGACCCAGGCAAATTCCCAGAAAGGGTTTGCCGGCAGCGATGGCGTCGCGAATGGGCCCGACCAGATCGCGGCGGCGCAGCTCGGCGATTGCGTCACCGAACGCACCTACCCCCGGCAGGACGATCTTGTCCGCCGCGGCAAGGTCAGCGGGCCGGTCGGTGATCGATGCCACATGGCCAACCTTCTCGAAGCCCTTTTGGACGCTCCGGAGGTTGCCCATTTGGTAGTCGATGATAGCGATGCGGGGCATGTGAGTAAGTGAGTGGTGAGTAAGTGAGTGGTGAGTGGTGAGTGGTGAGTGGTGGGAACAGTAGAACTGGTCGCC
>JAKEHX010000675.1 GCA_022614795.1 Planctomycetaceae bacterium
AGTGGTGCACCGGGCCATCGACGTGGCTGAAGCGGCTGCCATAGACCACGTCGGCCTGCCCCTCGACGATTGGCTGCAAGAGAGCGCGAAAATCCTGCGGGTCGTATTCGAGGTCCGCGTCCTGGACGACGACCACGTCGCCGGTGCAGTGGTCAAATCCGGTCCGCAGTGCTCCCCCTTTGCCTTGATTCGTCTCGTGAAAGACGATCTTCAGGTCGCCGTGCCGCGGATCGGTTGAGTCGCGCCAGCCCGCCAGCAGGTCGCGCGTGCCATCGCGGCTGCCGTCGTCGACGATCACGATCTCGAGCGGCAATGCGGTAGCCCGCACGCGCTCGATCACCTCGCCCAGCGTGCGGACTTCGTTATATACCGGGATGACGACCGACAGCCGAAAGTCGGCGGGAATACGATAGATGCCGAGTTTGCGGCACGATTCGCGTCCCAGCAGCTTCGTTAACAGCTCCACACGATCAGCGTGTCCCTTTTCGCCAGAAAGCACATCTTCGGCGGCGTCGAGCAGCGCCTCGCGCACGCGGCTTCGCTCTTGGCGAGTCAGCTCGTCGATGAGTTCGGATTGATTCACGCTTGGTGCTAGCAGGGGCGAAGCGTTCATTTTGCTGGATTCCAGTGTAACTTGCGCCGGCAGACGGCGACAAATCGCGGCGGAACGCAGACAGTGGGCCAGTTTCCCCGTGGTCCGCTCGCTCCGCGAGCGGAATTCCTCTCGCGGAGCGAGAGGACCACACACCCGAAAAAAAGTCGCGCGCGCCTTGCTTGACAATTCATGTCATCTTCGCACAATGCGCCCTGTCGCTTGGTGAACGTCGCCAGCCGTACCACGGTCGGTGACAGACGTTTGTCGGGCAAGTGTCCTATTCCATTGTCTGTGAACTGTCTTTGAACGGGCGCAAGCGCTTCTGGCTGGCGTAACACTCTTGGTCTCGACTCGCTGCGCTCAGCGTGCGCGCCTCCAAAGTGCTCATCACAAAACTCCAGAGTAGTCAGTTGTTCGCGAGGAGATCGTACGGGCAGATTCAAGTCTGCGAGCCGCTTGGCCATGAGGGCCGGCAGTTCTCATGCAACCTGGGGGCGACGGCTGAAAGGATCGACAGTCGACGACCTTGGTCGCGGAACGGAGGCCCCCCCTGTTTTGCATGAACGTCAGTGATCCGATGGTTAGCGGCTTTGATACAATCGCTTTATGGCGATTTGTCTCCTCGGCCTGGGGTCGAATCTGGGCGACCGGACTGCCAATATTCTTGAGGCGCTGCGCCTGCTGCGCCGGCAGGCACAGGTGATTGTGCTGCGGCACAGTTCGCTGCACGAAACGTTGCCCGTCGGCGGACCCGAGGGGCAGGCCAATTTTCTGAATGCGGCCGCGGTGATTGCGACCCAGCGCTGGCCAGCGGAATTACTGGCGATCTTGCAGGATATCGAGGCGCAACTGGGCCGAAAGCGGACCGATCGCTGGGGCCCGCGGACGATCGACCTGGACCTGCTGCTCTACGATCAACAAGTAATCCACACGCCGGAGCTGACCCTCCCGCATCCGCGGATGCACGAGCGGCGGTTTGTCCTCGCACCGGCCGCGGAGATCGCCGGCGACCTGCGGCATCCCGCACTCCAATCTACGATCGACGAATTATTCACACGCCTGCCGCCGCCCTCGCCCAGCGAGCCAAAGCTGCGCGTCTTCACGTCGGCCGAAGGCATGCAACGCGAGACCTTGCGACTTAGGCGGCTGTCGCGGCGCGTGGGCGTGGTGCCGACGATGGGATCGCTGCACGAGGGGCATTTGAGTCTTGTGCAAGCGGCGCGCGAGCGAGCCGAAGTCGTTGTCGCGACCATCTTCGTCAACCCCACGCAGTTTGCCCCCAGTGAGGACTTCAGCAAGTATCCCCGTAACCTCGAAGCCGATTTGCAAGCGCTATCCGCGGCGGGTTGCGATTATGCATTCGTTCCATCCCGCGAAGAAATGTATCCCGAAGGCAGTTCGACATTCGTCGAGCCCCCCGCGGTCAGCCAGCCGCTCGAGGGCGTCTGCCGGCCCGGCCACTTCCGCGGCGTGGCGACGATTGTCCTCAAGCTGTTTCAGATCATCCCCGCCCACGTCGCCTGCTTCGGGCAAAAGGACTATCAACAGGCCCAGGTCATTCGCCGGATAGTCGCCGACCTGAATGTGCCGATCGAAATCGTCGTCTGCCCGATCATCCGCGAGCCGGATGGACTGGCGATGAGCAGCCGCAATCGCTATCTTTCGCCCGCCGAGCGGCGGCAGGCCCTGGCCCTTTCGCAAGCCCTGGGCGAAGCCGAGAGGCTCGTGGCGGCGGGCGAAAACGAGAGCGAAACGATCGTTGCCGCGATGCGGAATATCCTCCGCCGGGCCGGGATCACACGGATCGATTACGCGACGCTGGCCGATCCCGAAACGCTCGCCGAAGTGCCGCGGGTGGAAGGCCGGGCGGTCGCCCTGATCGCCTGCTTCGTCGGCACGACGCGGCTCATCGACAACCGCCTCCTCGGCCCCGAAAACTGGCGGGCCTGACGGACCGGCTGAACCCTGCAAGGACGACGACTGGTGCAAAGCACGCTCTTCTTCATCCCAGCGGAACTGGCCGGCTTTCCGATCTTTGGCGTCGGCTGGCTCCTCGTGGCGTGGATTCTCCTCAGCCTCGCGATCGTCGCTTACGCCGCGCGGCAACAAGGCTGGAATCGCGACACGCTGAGCTACATCCCCTACCTCGCGATCGTCGGCCTGGTGATCGTCTTCCTGCTGCCGAACCTCGTCACGGCTGGTCCCGATGGCAAGCCGGGCATTCCCGTCCGCGGCTTTGGCGTGATGATGATGCTGGCGACCATCGCGGGCGTGGGCCTGGCCGCTTATCGCGCGTGGCAAGTCGGCATCGACCCCGAAGTGATCTATTCGCTGGCCTTCTGCATGTTCATCGCGGGGATTGTCGGCGCCCGGGCCTTTTACATCGTGCAAAAGCTGATCGAAGGGAAACTGGAAATTCCCCTCACCGACTCTGGAATGATCGATCTCAAGGCGACGCTGGTCATGCTCGCCAGCGTGACGCAGGGGGGCCTGGTGGTGTATGGCTCAGTGATCGCCGGCGTCCCCGCGGGCATCTGGTATCTGCGCCGCCGCGGCCTGCCGATCCTGCCTATCGCTGATATCATCGCCCCCAGCATGGCCCTCGGTCAGGCGATCGGCCGCATCGGCTGCTTCCTCAACGGCTGCTGCTACGGCGGCGTCTGCCTGACCGCCAGCTACGCCATGACCTTTCCCCCTGAGAGCGGACCGTATCTCGATCAGTCGGCAAGCGGCTGGCGAAGTGGCGTCTGGCTCATGCAGGACAACGGCACTGGAGCGGTGCGCGTCGGCTACGTCGCCCCTGGCAGCGACGCCGAGCGGCAAGGCATGAAAGCGGGAGCAGCGGTCAAGCGAATTGACGGTGTCATCGTCAACTCATCGGCCGATGCCCAAAAGCTGCTGGCAGCCGGTAGCACGCACGAAATTGAGACCACGGGCGGCACGCTCATCCGCTGGACCGTCTCGCAGCCGCCGGCCCGCAGCGTTCCCGTGCATCCGACGCAGCTCTATGCGGCGATCGACGCGGGCCTGTTGGCACTGCTGCTCTGGGCATACTTTCCCTATCGCCGGCGCGACGGCGAAGTCTTCGCGCTGCTCGTCACGCTGCATCCAATCTCGCGATTCGTCCTGGAAGCGATCCGCGACGACGAGGACAGGCTTTTTGGCCCGGGTCTGACCATCTCGCAGCTCTTGAGCCTGGCCATTCTTGCCTTGGCCTGCGTGCTATGGTGGTATGTGGAGCGGCAGCCGCGATTGGCAAGTGAGTGAGTGGGTGAGTAGTGAGTGGGTGAGTAGTGAGTGGGTGAGTAGTGAGTGGGTGAGTGGTGAGTGGTGAGTGGTGTGAGTGGTGAGGAATGCTTGGTGGTAGTGAGTACTTAGTACTAAGTACTCAGTACGTAGTCAGTAACGTCACCCAGCCCTCGACTGCCGACCTCTGACCTCCGACCTCTGACCCCCAGCCCTAGCCCCTAGCCCCCAGCTTCCGTGCAGATCATCATCACCGCCGTCGGCCCCGACAACGTTCGCCTCGCGGACCCGATCATTCACTACCTGACGGGCCAGGGAGCGAACATCGCCGAAATTCAGATGTACGACCATGACGAAGAGGCCCTCTTCGCCATGCTCCTGCGGATTCATCTTCCCTCCGGCCAGCTCGGCGAAATTCGCCACGCCCTGGCCGAGATCGGCAAGCTCAAAAAGCTGTCGATCCGCGTCTGGTCGCCCGACGAGCGAGCTGCCCGGCCGCGGTTGGCGATCTGCGTCACGCTGCGTCCGGAGACGCCGCTGGCCTTGCTCCGCGCCATCCGCGACGGCCAGATCAAGGCCGACCCGGCCGTCATGATCGGCAGTCGCCCCGCCTGCCGCGGCCTGGCCGAGCAATTCGCCGTGCCGTGGGAGATGATCGGCGACGCCGAAGGCCGGGCCGACGACGAGCGGCTGGTCGCGATCCTCGACGAGCACCAGGTCGATTACGTCGTCCTCGCCCGCTACATGCGGATCCTGCCGCCCGCGAGCTGCTGGAAATATGCCGGCGGGCGAATCATCAACCTGCATCACGGCTTACTACCCAGCTTTCCCGGCCCACGCCCCTATCACGACGCCTACGCCGGCCGCATGCTTACCTACGGCGCGACCTGCCACTTCATCGTCCCCGAGCTCGACGCGGGGAATCAGATCATCAACCAATCGACCTACACAGTGCCGCCGGGCATGAAGCTCGAAGAGATCATCCGCCTCGGCCAGGAGGACAACGAGCCGCGGTGCCTGGTCGAAGGGGTGCGCCGCGTGGTTGATCGCGAAGTGCAGTTGCACTTCCACCGCGTCGTGGCCAGGAAGTAGCCAGCGTCGTTGGCGCTGGCGAGCGGGGTGCATGAGCACCCCGATAGCGCCGTGGCGGGGAGGAGCGCCGAGGGCTGCAAAGACACGCCGCCCCATCGGGAGGCTGACGCCTCCCGCTCGACATGGTTAGGCAATGTTCACAGGCGTTCTGAAATGATCTACGCCGCGTGGCGATAGAGATCCGCCCGTGTCGGCGGCAGCTCGGCGCGGCCTTTGGTGGCGTGCTTGCTGGCCACGACCTGGTAGATGCGGGCCGAGTTGTCGTAGAAGGCGAATGAGACACCGGCCAGGTAGGCCACCCACAGGCGATAGCGCTCAGGGCCGACCATGCGGATGGCTTCGTCCTGGCGGGCCGAAAGCCGCCGGCACCAGTGCCGCGTGGTCAGGTAGTAATGCTCGCGCCAGTCTTCGACGTCGTGCACCTCGAAGCGGCACGTTTCGAGCGTCTCGCAGGTGTGGCCGATGTGGTCCAGCTCGCCGCCGGGAAAAATGTACTTGAGAATCAGCCGCTGCTCGGGGCGGATGCGGCGGAAGCGGCTTTTGCTTCGCTTGGCAGGGCGGGTGATGCCGTGATTCAGGAGGATGCCCCGATCGCGCAGGAGCGAATTGATCTTGCCGAAATAGGCCGGGTAGTTCTTGATCCCAACGTGCTCGTACATGCCGATGCTGGAGATTTTGTCGTACTTACCGTCAAGCGTCGTGTAATCGCGAAGCTCGATCTGCACCTGGTCTTCCAGCCCGAGGCGGCGGACTCGCTGGGTGGCGAAATCGAATTGCGTTTGCGACAGGGTCACGCCATGTGCCTTGACGCCGTAATGCTGGGCCGCGTGGCAGACGAGTCCGCCCCACCCGCAGCCGATATCGAGCATTCGCTCGCCGGGTGCGAGGCGCAGCTTGCGGCAGATCATATCGAGCTTGTCGAGCTGGGCCTCGTCGAGCGTGTTGTTCCAGTCGGTGAAGTAGCCGCACGAGTACTGCATCTGGGGATCGAGGAAGAGCTGATAAAAGTCGTTCCCCAGGTCGTAGTGGAACTGGATGTAGTCCTGGTTCTTCCGCTCGTCGGAAGATTTCCGGCCGACCTGGTCGCCGTCATAGGCGTGCTCGGGCCTGAGCGGCTGAGTCGGGGCAAACAGAAACGGCCAGGCGCTCTTGAGGAGCAGGCTGGCCGGCAGGCGCCGCATTCGCGAGCGGGAGCGCTCGACGCGGGCGGCCTCGAAGAAGTCGATCAGGTCGCCGCCGAGCACCTCGATCTGGCCCGTCGCGTAGTGCCGCACCAGGTTGTCGAGCGTGGGCCAGCGGAGGAGGGCGGCGATCACCCCGGGAGATTTGATCGCGACCCGCAGATCGGGATGGACGTCGGCTCCCAGCGGCACGCGCGAGCCGTCCCATAGCTCGACGGAAAATCGGGCATTGAGCGATTCGGCCAGCCGGGCAAGTACGGTCCGCGCCGCCTCCAATTGGCGAGCGGGTGAGGTAAACGGCAGCAAGTTGAACATGGCCTTCGCCTCACCAGCCGTCTTCATTGCGGCATGCGGGAATGGGGTGCCGCTTAGCCCGGTCGTCCACGACCGGCCAGTCACGCCGCGTGGACGCGGCGGCTAAGCGGCGCGCGAGAATTGGCCGGAAGAGTAGCGCAACTGCGAGGGGGAGGCAAGTTCAATCGGCTCGGGAATTGGCGAGCTTTGCGAGGCAGCCAGACCAGGAACACTAATCACCGCTAATCAACACTGATGGGCACCGAAATCCTTCAATTCCGATCAGTTTCGATCAGTGTTGATTAGTGTTCCAGTTCGGGACAGGCTCATTCACGCGGGCGGTTCTCGCCCGTGCTTCCCGTTCGGGACAGGCTCATTCACGCGGGCGGTTCTCGCCCGTGCCTCCGGGACCAGGTTTGGTCCCGGCTAAGGGAGATTTTCCGCGGCCGGGTTGCGGATGTCCGCGGTGCGGGAAAGCCTTGAGACAAAGGGGCGTGGCCCGTAAAATGAAGATTGTTGGAAGCGGCCCATCCCCTCTACAGCCCTTTTGGCGGCGACTGACAGCCGCCGCCTCTGTGAGTCGATGAGCGAACTGCACCACGAATGCGGCATTGCCGCCGTCTATCACCTTCCGGGCGAATTGCATCCGCTTTGCCCGGAAGGAGGTCCGGACGAGATTTCGCGTCTGTTGCCGCGTATGCTGCTGGATATTCAGAACCGCGGGCAATTGGCCGCGGGCATGACCAGCTTCAATCCCGGCCGCGAGAACCTGCTGGAGACGCACAAGGATATCGGCACGGTGACGGAAGTCTTTCGCCTGTCGCACCGTGGCAAGAGCGAGAGCTTGATGCGGCAATATGCTGGCCGGGCGGCGATCGGCCACGTCCGCTATGCCACCTGCGGGTCCGAGGACCGCAGCTACGCCCAGCCGTTCGAGCGGCCGCACCTGGAGAAGCGGAAGTGGTTCGCGTTCGGCTTCAACGGGC
The DNA here is from genome assembly GCA_022614795.1 of Planctomycetaceae bacterium. Lineage (GTDB taxonomy): Bacteria > Planctomycetota > Planctomycetia > Pirellulales > Pirellulaceae > CAYLLN01. The sequence continues at coordinate 7,395 of JAKEHX010000675.1, forward strand.
AACTCGCCAATTTCCAGCAGCTCAAGGAGAAGATTCTCAGCGAGGCCGACAACCACCTGGCCCGCGAGAACGACACCGAAATCGTGATGCACGAGATCAGCCGCGAGATGTCGGGGGACCGGCGGCCGCGGCTGGCAGATGTGATGCGCTCCGTGAGCGGGCGGTTTGACGGGGCGTATAGCCTGGTGCTGCTCAACGCCCAGGGGGACTTGCTGGTGGCCCGCGATCCACTAGGGATCAAGCCGCTGTGCTACGCGAAGGAGGGGAACCTGTTTGCCGCGGCCAGCGAGAGCGTGCCGCTTCTCAACCTCGGTTTTCAGCCTGAAAACATCCATTCGCTGCCGCCTGGCGAAGCGATCACCATCACCGGCGGCAAGTTCGAGATCGAGCGGTTCGCCGAGGTGCAGCCGGCGGCGCATTGCTATTTCGAGTGGATTTATTTTGCGAATGTGGCCAGCACGCTCGACGGGCGAAGCGTCTATTTGTCGCGAACGGCGCTGGGCGAGGAGCTGGCCCGCCTGGAGCTGGCCGACGGCCGCGTGCCGCTCGACGAGAACACGATCGTCGTGCCGGTGCCCGACACGAGCAAAGCGGCCGCTGACGCGATGGCCCACTGCCTGGGCGTGCCGTCCCGCGAGGGGCTGATTCGCAATCGCTATGCCGGCCGCACGTTCATCGAAGGGGGCAACCGGATCAAGAAAGCCGAGGCCAAATACACGCCGCTCCGCGAAGTGCTCCAGGGGAAGCGGATTTTCCTGGTCGAGGATTCGATCGTCCGCAGCACGACGATGCGGGTCCTCCTCAACCGTATTCGCAAGCTCGGTGGGGTGAAAGAGATTCACGTGCGCGTGGCCTGCCCGCCGATTGTCGCGCCGTGCTTCTATGGCATCGACATGAGCACGGTCGATGAGCTGTTCGCTCCCAAGCTGCTCAAGGGGCGCGAGCTGACCGACGAAGTGCAGGCCGAGATGGCCGCAGCCCTGGGGGCCGATTCGCTGCGGTATCTGCCGGTCGATTCGATCGCCCGAGCTGTCGGCAAGCCCCCCAGCAACCTCTGCCAGGCGTGCATCACCAGCAAATACCCGACGCCGCACGGCCAGAAGCTCTACAGAATTGCCCTGGACAACGTGGGCAAGGCCGACTGCTCGCGGCGGACCTACGAAGTGCAGCATGAGCTGACGTTCGCGCAGTAAAGTAGGTCCCGACCGCAGGGCGGGACCTTTCGGACAAGCGTCAGGCTTGTCCCTGCGAACTGTCAGGTCAATCAGCAGGTCAAGTCCCGCCGGGCCGTCGGGACCTACCAAAACACAGAAGGCCGCCGAGCGAACTTGCGTCCGCCCGGCGGCCCGAGTGGGGGAGGGAACGTTGGCGCCCCTGGTACGCGGTGCAGCGCCACGGGTGTTCGTTTCCTGTTCCCTCGCGACCAGCCATTGCGAGGGCCTAACAGAAAACATAGCTCAAAAACGCCATAACAGCCCTGGCTGTTATGGCGGTTTTTGGACGAGTCCTATAAGGTCAATCGCTGCAACGATTTAACGCGAACGACCTCAGCCGTCCCCAAAGCCAGATTGGCGGCCCAGGAGCTTCTCTCGCGTCGCCCACAGGCCGGCCGAGGGGGTGGGAATGAAGAAGACCCGCTCGCCGCCCACGTCGTTAAATCCCTCACGAAGCTCGCCGATTGGATAGCGGCTCAGCGTGCCCGCCAGGTCCGCATATTGGAAATTGACTTGCTCGACGTCGGCTCGCGTGAGGTGGCCCGGGGCGTAGGTAATGCGGAAGCGTCCTTCGCTGGAGCCGTGGATCAGGTGAGCCGTCGCGTGAGCCAGGTCCTGCATATCGGCGCTCGACCGGTAAAGCTCCATGACGCGCGACGTCCCGCAATAACCGTATTTTCGGATCAAAGCGTCGACATCCTTCTGCTCGCCGAAACGCTTGAGGCCAGGGGCGATGATCACCAATTCGCCGTCGTCGGCCAGGGCCATCCGCGTGCGATAGACGGCCTTGTTGGCAACCCACGTGCTGAAGAATTCGTCTCCTTGCATAACGCAGACGATCCTGTGGAGCGGCTCGTCGAGCATGGTGATGTTCTGCTCGCGGGACTGGCGCGCGGCGGCCAGATAGGTCTCAAGGTCGTCGCCGACGAAGACGCCCGTGTGGGTCAGGTGGCCGCGGTCATCGCGTGCCAGGACCACTTGCACGTAGAAGTCCG
>JAKEHX010000676.1 GCA_022614795.1 Planctomycetaceae bacterium
AAATCGAAAGCGAATAGAATTGTGTTGTCTACCCTCGCGGCGAGGTCATTCAGCCGCTGATCAGCCGAAGAAACTGCAAAAGCGGACAGTCTGAAGGCCGCCGAACTGCGGCATGCCGGCTCGGTTGCCGCTCGATGTGCGACGCACTATGGAAGAGGCACTAGCCGAGCGACCGAAGCGCCGCCACCATCGCCCGGGCATCGCTCTGACCGACGATAAGTAATAATGAGCACTACCCGAGTCGGGTGAAGTCCGCAAATCATCGCTGAAATACGCCTGTTTTCGCTTGCCATTGCGATCCGGCACGAATTGCAAAACTCAGGCCAATTGCTGTTAAATCAGTCAAATTAACTACACTCAGCTACAGCCCGACTGTCCGGGACCAGAGTTTAGGTTGTGTTGACATTCACGCGTAGCGTGACGAGGGTCGAAGCCAGGCTAGCGAATGCCAGGAAATTGCGGGCGGTTTTTTCGTAGCGGGTGGCGATGCGGTGGTAGTGCTTGAGGCGATTGACGAATCGCTCGATCAGGTTCCGCTGCTGGTATTTTCGGCGGTCATGGTGCCGCTGAACGTTGCGGACCTTCAGCGGTGGGATGACGACTTCCGCCTGACGCTCTTGATTCCGAGCGAGGAACGCGTCGGCATCGTAGGCCTTGTCGGCGATCACGGCGGCAGGCTGGTGGTCACCCAGCAACTCGTGGGCGCGGGTCAGGTCGTGCTCTTGGCCCGGGCCGAGCCGGAGTTCCACCGGCTTTCCGCGGGCATCGCAGGCAATGTGCAGTTTGGTGGTGAAGCCTCCCCGCGAACGCCCCAGCGCTTCGTCCCCTTCTTTTGGGCCGCCCCCGCCGCATGCTGATGGGCACGAATGGCCGTCGAGTCTAGCAGCAGAGCTTCCAAATCGGGCAGCTTGCAAGCCTGTAAGACACGCGTCCAGACGCCCGACTTGGACCAGCGGTTGAACCGTTGAAAGACCGAATTCCACTCGCCAAATCGCTCCGGCAAGTCTCGCCACGGAGCACCGGTGCGAGCAATCCAGATGACTGCATTGACGAACAGCCGGTTGTCCTCCCCGTGCGCACCCGGATCGCCATCGCGTCCCGGCAGCAAGTGCTCGATCAAACCCCATTGCTCGTCCGTGAGCTCGTAGCGACGCATGCCTGGGCATCCTTGCCAGGGTTCGGAACGGAAAATCTCAAACCACTGATCTACTCGATTTCCGACAATTCAGACAAGTTGAATGTCAACACAATCTAGCCTTAACCAAGCGATCTCCGCGTGTTATTCGGGAGTCGATTTGGGAGAATTTCGATATTCTTCGGCGTTTTCGAGCGTATAGCAATTATCACGACTTCCACCACGCTCAGGCACGGAGGATTTCGAGTGAAGCGAAGCATCGCACGTCGATTGGCCCATCGCAAGCGGCCGATCAAGCAGCGGTTGGCTTTGGCCAATCGCGAGAAATACCAGCGGAGCGCCGCGGCAGCCGGGCCGGTCTTGGATCCGCCGGGTATGAACAGGGTGCGGGGCATCGCCTACGGCGGAGTCGGCCCGCTGGTCACGTTGGCGCACGAGGTGGGGCTGGTCGAGCCGACTGACCGCGGCTGGCACTTGATGGTGATCCGCGTGACCATTTACGAATCGGATCACGTGCTAAACCCGGCCCTGAATGCACTGTGCGACGCCACCTGCCTGCAAGACCTGGAACGGCGCCGCAACGACGCAGTTTTTCTGGATGGGGTGGGAACGAAGGCGATTCCCGATCCCACGACGGCCGGCGATTGGTGTCGCCTGTTCGACGCCTAGACCATGGACGATCAGCGCCAGGCCATCGACGAGGCCCGCTTGAGCAGGCCACGGATTTCCGGGCCGAAGCAGTGATCGATCTGGACAGCACGCCGGTCATCACCATTGGCGAGTGCAAAGACGGCATGGACATCTCGTTCAAGGGCGAGTGGGGTTATCATCCACTGTTGGTCACGCTGGCCAATAAGGGTGAAGTGTTGGACCGGCGCAGCCTTGAATCGATTCTGGCCAAGAATACCTTGACAGCCGATTTTCGTACGGAAATCAGCGAGTACAATGCCGCCGACGGCACCCAGATGTTGTACGTCGGCTGGAATGGATTGTGTTCGTATTAAACGGAGCGCGTCGATGAGGAACAATCTGGCGTTGGTCAACGTCCTCTGCTCCCTTCATTGGAATGCATCGCGATGCACGCTGCTGACTTGCAAGCCAATCTGGCTGCCATCCTAGAAGCCATCGCTTCGCAACACGGCAGCGGCTCGCATCCATCCCATTCGTTGACGTTTCTGATGACACCTGGACCGGGGGCCGATTTGCAGATGTTGCCAGCGCCGCTCACGCGATTGGAGGACGTCCTCGACGTGCCGCTGCTGGACATGTTGATCGCGCAATTGCTTGCCGCTTTCCGGCAGGGAACGCCGGACAGCCCGCCAGGGACTGACCACGAGGCCACAACACCCGGTGAATCGTCCGCGTCGAGCGTCGCTGTCGCCAACCGGGTGCTGGATATCCAGCGGCGCTATTTGCTCGATCTGCTATGTCCGCTGGCCGGAAGGGCGACGCCCGATTACCGCCTGCTGCTGGCGACCGAGTTTTCGATCCAGCACGCGCGCTACCTGAAGGTGGCCATCCCCCGTTGCAAGATCCTCTTTTGCGTGCCTGATCCGTATCTTGCTTTCCGACGCACCAAGGCGCAGCAAGATAAGACGCGGGCCAGTCAGGCGCCCGGCACCGACTCAACTTCCGGGGTCCAACAATTCGGTGCCCGGTGGCGGCGGCTGGCAGCCGATTTTCTCGAGAACTACAAAAGCATTGGCGCGGCCCTCGTGCTGCTCGACGGCGCCGGCCCGTCGGACCTCGTTCAAGCGGCCTCGCTGGCCGGTATTTCGCTGCCAGTCGAGCGGGCCCGATCGCTGCTCCATTCGGACGAGGCACTGCCTCCGCTCGCGCTTCACGAGCGCATCGCGCTCGAGGGCGAGGTTAAAAGGTTGGCGGCCACAGTCGGCTATTCCGCCGGTGATCCGCTGCCCAGCCATGCACCCGCGATGCACTTGGCTCAGCCTCTCAGTCCCGACCGGTGCGTCATCCTGGTTCCCGTGGGCAATCACATCGAGCCGCATTGCGAAGCGGCGCTCGGCGAATTGCAGCGGCGCGGTTACGAGGTGCGGCGCGTCCGCGGTTATTCTGCTATCGATCAGGGCCGCAACCAGATGGCGACTGACGCCCTTGCCGACGGCTTCGCCGAAACGATGTGGATCGACTCCGATATCGGGTTTGAGCCTGATGCGGTCGACCGCTTGCGGTCTCACCGCCTGCCACTGGTGTCGGCAATCTATCCACAGAAGGGCCGCCGCGCGCTGGCCTGTCACGCCCTGCCGGGCACGGCCGAGATCCTGTTTGGTCCGGCGGGGGGCCTGATCGAGTTGCTGTATGCGCCAGCCGGCTTCCTGCACGTGCGACGGGAAGCCTATGAAGCCATTCAGAGCATACTCGGCTTGGCGGTCTGCAACGAGCGCGACGGCCATCCGATGGTGCCGTTTTTCCAGCCTCTGGTCCGCGGAATCGAGGGAGGCCATTGGTATCTGGCCGAAGACTTCGCTTTCTGCGAACGGGCGCGCCGCGCGGGCATCCGAATCATGGCCGATACCTCGATCCGTCTCTTGCACGTGGGCCCGTTTGGCTACAGTTGGGAGGACGCCGGGAGCGACCGGCCGCGGTACGAGAACTACCGGTTTCGGCTGACAGGGGCGCCGCCCCCGAGCGTGGAGCAGGCGATCACGGTCAAGCAGCCGGCCGTGTGCGACAGCGGGTCGCATCGCGTTGCCGGAGGTTTGGAAGCATTGAAAGCGGCACATCCTTGGCCGGCCGCCCGGCCCGACGTGCCGCTCCGACCAAGCCTGGGCTGGCTCTTCCGTTCCACACAAGAGTTGCTGCAACGCGCAGTCCAACCGGAGCATCGCTTGATCCTCGAGTTGGGGTCGTTCCTGGGGCTGTCCACGCGCTTTCTGTCCGACTTGGCACCGCAAGCCACCATCATTGCCGTGGACCATTGGCGGGGCAGCCCGGAACATTTCACCGATCCTAAGTCGATCCCAGTGCTGCCGGTCCT
>JAKEHX010000677.1 GCA_022614795.1 Planctomycetaceae bacterium
ATCGTCGTCGGTCGGCGGGCTCGACTCCGAGCGGCTGCGGGAGGTTGGCGTTTGCCGCTTCATGCCCAAGCCTGTAATCGCGTCGGAGCTGATGGACGCGATGCTGCACGAGTTCGGAATCTCGCTGGCAGCGGAAACGCCCGAAAGCGCGGGACTGCCCGTGCTGGCCCCGCGCCGCATCTTGCTGGCCGAGGACAATCCCGTCAACCAGAAGGTCGTGCTGGGTTTTCTGAACCGCTGGGGGCAGGAGGTCGTCGTGGCCGCCAACGGCCGCGAGGCGGTGGAGATTTCCGCCCGCGAGCCGCTCGACCTGGTGCTGATGGATGTGCAGATGCCGGAACTCGACGGCTACCAAGCGACCCGCCAGATTCGCTCCCGCGAGCAGATTTCCGGCGGGCATTTGCAGATCGTCGCGATGACCGCCGAGGCGATGAAGGGGGACCGCGAGCGGTGCCTCGCCGCGGGAATGGACGATTATCTCTCCAAGCCGATCGACTCGGCGGCGCTGTACCAGGTGATCGCCGCCCGGCCGGCGCGGGCCCTGGGCGGCGGTGACTCGGGCAGCTGTGCATCAGGCGGCGAGGCGGCCCAGCCGCACGCCGGCCAGCCGGACGAGGCCCCGACCAGCGGCAACGGAGCGGGGCCGGCGCGGATCATCGACTGGCAGGAGGCGCTGGAGTTCGCGGGGGGAGACGGGGCGCTACTCGGCGAAATTGTCGATGCGGCGAAGACCGAGACGCCGCGCGTGCTGGCCGATTTGCAGCGGGCCGTTGCCCAGGGCGATGTGGAACTTGCCCGCCGCAGCGCCCACACGCTGAAGAGCACGGCGAACTATCTGGGATCCAAGTCGCTGGCCGACGTCGCACAGCGCGTGGAGTTGATGATCCGCGATGGAGGGCTCGCTTGCGCCGCCGAGCAAATCGCGCTGCTGGAAAGCGAGGCGTCGCGCTTCCTGGCCGCACTCGCGCAGGCGCCGGGATTGGCTGCTGCGCCGTAGCATGTGGCTTCGCGGCCCGCAGAGATTTGCAACGTTTGTAGCACGGCAAGTCCCACAGAAGTTAGGCTAAGCTTGATGCTGAATCACGCACTGCTGGGGCGCAAGTGGCTGCTGGCGGCTGGTCTGGTCGTACTTGCTGCCGCCCAGTTGCGAGGCGATCCGCTCGATGCGCCCTTTGCCGCGGGGCTGCGCGAGCGGCGGCTGTTTGAGCTGGCCGAGCGATACTGCATCGATCGGCTCAATAGCTCGCAGACCTCGGAAGTCCAGCGGGCCGACCTGGCCGTGGAGCTCGTCCGCACGTTTGCCGCGCACGCCGGCCACGTGCCGCAAGCTGACCGCCCAACGTTCTGGCAAGCGGCCCGCTCGGCCGCCGCAGACTTTGACCGTAAGTGGCCCGCTCATCCGCGGCGGGTCCTCGTCCGGATTCAAGATGCCCTCGTCCCTCTGGCCCAGGGGGAACTGGCGTGGCACGAGCACGAGGCGGGGCTCTTGCCAGCCGAGCGGCTGGAGCCGGCCAGGCAGGCGCTCGGCCAGGCGGCACAAATGCTGGCCGAGATCGGCAAGGAACTGGCCCGCGACATTCCGCTCCGCCGCCGCATGCCGCCTAAACCGGATGAGCTGTCGGCCGAGGAATTGTCGTCGCTCGAGCTGCAAGTGCAGTATCAAGCCGCTCGCGCGCGGCGGCTCGCCGGTTTGCTCCATCCGCCGGGGAGCGACGACCGCCTGGCGCAGCTCGTCGCGGCGCGGCAAATCCTCGAGCCGCTGCGGGCGCAAGTTGTCGACGACGACGTGCTGGCAGCGCTGGTCCGGCTGGAGTTGGCCGAGTGCTGGCGGCTGACCGAGCGGTACGACGAGGCGGCGGAGTGCCTGGCCGGGCTCGACGCGGAAGGTATTGAACCGGGTATCCGCTTGCAGGCCCGCGCCGCCGCGCTGCGACTGGCGATTGGGCAGCGCAACTCGCTGGAAGCGAAGCGGCTCATCGAGGAAGGGGACACGGTGGGCGGCCAGGCAGCAGCCGAATTGGACCTGGCCCGCTTGGAGGCGCTCTTGACGTTGGGCGAGTTCGCCCAGGCCGAAAGCGCCATGAAACAGATCGCCGCGCGCCACGGCGAATACTGGAGCATCAGGGCCGGGCAGCGGCTGGCGGCGCTGCCCCGTAATGCTCCGCTGCCAAGCGCCGAGCTGCTGGCCCGCCGCGGCAACGCTTTGGTTTTGGGCGGCAAGCTAGAGGAAGCACTGGCCGACTTCGATCGCGCCGCGGAGATGGCTCGCCAGACCATGGATGAGCGGGCGGCCTTCGAGCGGGCGTACAAGGCGGCGCTCGTGGCGCAAAAGCTCAAGCGCAGCGCCGACGCTGCCAGCCGTTTCCGCGCGCTAGCCACCGCGTCGCCCAAGCATCACGAGGCCCCAGCAGCTCATTTGCTGGCTGCCTGGAACGCGAAGAATGCCGATGAATATGCGGCCATCCTCCGCGAGCACATTTCGCTGTGGCCCGCCGCCGAATCAGCGGCTCAAGCGCGATTGTCGCTCGCCGCATGGGCCGAGTCGCGCGGCCAATGGCAGGAGGCGCTCGACAACTACGCTGCCATTGGCGGGTTGTCGCCCCATTTTGCCCAGGCCAACTCGCGGCTCGCGGAGCTGGCCAAGGAGCAGCCCGATAGCGGGCCGGTGCAGGAGGCCTTTGCCGCGTCGCTGCTTGAGGCGCGCGAGGCGAAGCTGTTTGCGGCGGCGCTCGCCCAGTGGCGGAGCGTGACGGAGCGCTCCAAACCCGGTGCGCCGCGCTGGGTCAGGGCGCAATACGGTGCGGCGCAGGCGCACTTCAAGCTGGGCGACAAGGCGGCCGCGGCTGACGTGCTGCGGGGCGTCATTAACCAGCCAGGCGCGCTGGATGCGGCGTGGAAGGAGAAGTACGCGGAACTTCTTCGGGAGTGCGAGCGGCAACAGTAGTCCCTCACTCCGTGAGGGACAGCGCAGAGCTTGATGGTCGATCTCTCGCATCCCTGGCCCAGACGGAGTCTGGGCCTACTTGATGGCAGGCTGGAAGCGTGCCCCACTAGTCCCACCACCAGGCGTGCTTCGGCAGGTCCGTGGGCGCCGAGGTCTTGCGGTATTCGGTCATTTCGCCGCCGGCCGCGGTTTGCACGGCATCGCGCGAGGCGAGCTTGCGCGGATCGACGGTGACGCCGCCGCTCACCCCCGCCACGACGTGCTTGCCGCTGAAGACGCGGTGGTTGACGACCGAATCGACGCGGGCCGGCGCGACGCCCAAGGCCACTTCATATCCGCCGTCCGGGCCGAAGTGCGTCAGGTTCCAGCCGGCCTGGCCGGGAAGGTCGTGGCTCTTGACGAGCGCCGCCACCAGGGCCAGGTCGAAGATGTTCCGCATGTCGGCATAGACTGGGTACTTCGTGGCCAGGGCCTCGAAGTGGTTGGTGAACGAGTCGGCGAACTTCGCGGTCAGCTCGTCGCTCTTGCCGGTATGCACGCGGTCGCCGCGCTGCGTGAGGAACTCGTTCTCGCTGAGCACCTGCACTCCGGTGCCGCGAATCTCAAAGCCGTCGCGCTCGGGCGTCGCTTTGAGGGCCTGATAGTTCAAGGTGAACCACCACCGCAGCACGCTCATCGGAGGCGGGGCCTGCCCCTTGGCCACTTCGATCGAGCCCAAGTAGCTGGAAACGCCGAGCGTCCCCTCTTCCAGGCCCATCCCCACGAGCTTCATGCGATAGTCGGCTTCGACGATCACGCGGGCGGCGCGGGTCCGCGGATCGATTCCGTAGTATTCAATATCTTGCTGGCCGAGCCCGTCGCGCAGCTCCTTGAGCCACCTGTCGCGCTGGCCGGGCCGCAGCGAGCTGGCCGACCACTTGTCGCTCACCGCCTGGGCAGAGGCCAGGCCCGCCTTCGTGGGCACGATGGAGCAGCCGAACTGCGGGTCCTTGCCGAGCGAGTTGCGGAGCACGACGACCAGGTCGTCCAGCTGAACGACAGGGCGGCCCTTCTCGACATCGACCACGCGCCCTTCCAGATCGTGCCGCCAGTCGCCGGCTGGGCCCGCGAGCACGACGTCGCTTGTTTCGGGATAGAAGAAGACGTATTTGATCCGCACCAGGCCGGCTAGGTTGAGCATCGACTCGTCGGGCTGGCGGCCCATGGCATGCAGCAGCTGAGCCTCGCGTTCCAGGCGCGTGAGCGAGATCTTTCGCAAGGCTGACGAGCGGCGCGGGTTGCCGCTGGCCAGAATTGCCGCGGCCTGCCGGCGGGTCATGGCCAGTGAGCGATCGGTTTGGGGCGCCAGCTTCTTCATCAGGCCCGTCGGATCGACGCAGACGCCGGTGGCGAATTCCTTGATCGAGCCGGGGCCGCCCACATCGACCCACGATTCGGGAGCGATCGTGGTGGTGATCAGCTCGATCAGCGAATCGAAATCGGCTTGAACTCCGCCGCCGCGACCAGCCAGGCCACCGCGTCCGAACATTCCTCCTTGGCCGGACTCGCCATTGACGGCGCGGAATCGGGTGAGGTCGCTTTTGATCTGGGCAGCGGTCCCTAGTGAACCTTCGCGAGCACCGGCGGCTGCCTGGGCAGCGGCGATTTTTCCCAGGATCGCGTCGCGCTGGGCATGATCGGGCACCCCTTTGGCAGCCGCCAGCGCGGGACCGAACTCGCCAGCCGCCAACTGGGCCTGGACCTGATCGGCTGGCTCCTGGGCGGAAACGCTTACCGCCAGCGCCAATGAGGCAGCGGCAATCGCGCCGGGGAGCAACACTGCCAGCGCGCGGTGCAATAGACACCGGAACATAAGAAAACCTCTTCTCAATGAGCCCCTGAGAAGATTGGAACCCCTTGAGTGTCGCAGATCGGCTGGGGCCGGTCAAGGAAAGCCAATTCCCCCCGCTTAGCCCCGGCCTCCAGGCCGAGTTCCGTCCCTCATGCGCCGCGTGGACGCGGCGGCTAAGCGATTTACCGCCGTTCGAGCAGCTCGGCAATATGCAGCACTTCGATCGCCTTCTCTTCGCGGTGCAAGCGGCCGCCGATGTTCATCATGCAGCCGGCGTCGGTCGAGACGAGACAATCGGCCCCGGTCGCCAGGACGCACCGCATCTTGTCATCGACCATGTTCCCTGAAACCTGCGGATAGCGGACGGCGAACGACCCGCCGAACCCGCAGCACTGGTCCTGCCGGTGCAACGGCACGTACGTCGCCCCTGCGACATGCTCGATGAGCCGCTCGACTTCGTTCGTCTGGCCGAGCATCCGCAGGTGGCAGGCGTAGTGATAGGCGACCTTGCCCGCATACCTGGCACCCAAATCCAGCACTTTCAAATGATTGACGAGGAAGTCGCTGAACTCGAACGTGCGGCTGGCCAGGTCGAGGGCCCGCGGGTGCCACTGGGGATCCCCTTCGAGGAGATGCGGATATTCGACCTTGACCATCGCCGCACACGATCCGCTGGGGACGATCACCGGCTGCTCGCCCGCGAACACACCGATCGTGTACTTCGCCTGCTCGCGGGCGAGGTCCGCGTAGCCGCTATTAAACATCGGCTGGCCGCAGCAGGTCTGGGCCTGCGGGAAGTCGATCGAATGGCCCAGCCGGCGGAGGATGCGCACGACCGCTTTGCCGGCGCCTGGGCGTACACAATCGCCCAGGCAGGTGATCATGAGGGAGAGATTCAAGGGTCAAGATCCCTCATGCGTTTCTTCCAGTAGCCGGGACGTCGATGCAGGTGCATCACGGCGATCACTACAATTTCATCCTCGTCCGAACAATAGACGACCCCGAACGGAAACCGCTTTGTCTTGCAGACTCGGGCCTCATTCGAGGCGCGCGACCAAGCGTTAGGCCAGAACTCGATTCGATCGAGTGCGGCATCCACCTCGGTTCTGAATTCCTCACCCAGACCGGGTCGCTGACCGTCGTAGTAGCGAATTGCGCCATCCAGTTCGTCGGATGCGGCCTTGATAAAGCGAACGTTCATGCGCTGCGGTCTTTCCCGACATTGCGCATCACCTCTTCGCGGGAGAAAGTCTCAAGCTCACCGCGCCGATACGCGGCGATGCGGTCTTCGATCTCCGCAATCCACTCCGGGGAAAGCGCGATATCCGCCTCTGGCTTGACACTCCTTAGCAACACCTCTGCCAAAGTCAGCCGCGACTTCGGCGGCAAAGCCAGGGCTGCGGCCGTAAGAGATTCTGTAGTCATGACCGTCACCTCGCTCAATGCCGATAACGACACAATATCATTCTACATTGTGGCCAGCCACTTTGATGGGCCAAATGATGGCTGCCAGGCGCTTGAATCCTAGCGAAACTCGCCGTCGCTGCCGATGTCCCAGTGGAAGATGATCTTCTCTTCCTTGCGGCGCTTGCGGGCCGCCTGAAGAATTTCCGAAAGGGGCGTCGGCTTGTCGATCATTTCGCTCCCCAGGTTGCGGAGCAGATAGCCCTCGGCCTCGCGCACGTCGAACTTGCCGACGAGGATTTCCCCCGATCCCTGGGCATCGATCACGTCGGCATCGGGCCCGGCATCGATCAGCTTGATGGCCGCGGCGATCGCCTCGCCGAGCGTCGCGTAAAGCTGCTCGATGGCGTTCGACCGGCGGTTGCGGAGGATGTAGCGGCGCATACGCTCACACGCGATCCGGCAGGTTGCCCGCGGCATCCAAGGGGAGCGGCCGCGGCTGGCGGATGATCGTCAGGTCGGTCCGCTCCTGGGCCTCGCCCAGATACGCGGCGCTGCACTCGACCTCGGCCACCTCCAGCGTGCTATGGACCCACATCAGTTTCGCTTGCGGCGGCTCGGTCAGACCGATCGTGGGCAAGGCGGCGTCGAGGATTTCCTGATCGGTCGCATAATCGAGCGGCGCCATCGCTGCCGTCGGATGGCCGCCGGTCAGGCAGTTGATCCGCGTGATCTTGGTATTCATTTTCTCCACGACCCGCGACCGGCAGAACTCGGCCATGCCGATGCCCGTCGCATTGCCGTGCGTTTCGTCCGTCAGGTCGCGGACGATGATCCGCTTGATCTTCGGCCACTCATTCTCCCAGGCAACGTGGTCGTTGAACTTGCGGCCCACCACGTTCGTGTCCATGCCGCTGCCGCTGATGTTCTTGCCGATCTGATCCAAGAGCAATAGGTCGGCGGTCTTGAACGGCAGCTTGGGCATCCACTCCTTGGCCAGGATGAGCAGTTCCTTCTCGCGGGCCTCGAACTCGTGCGGGGCGACTGCCTGGATCTTCGCCGTCTGGTCGTAGGCGTTCTCGACGATCCCCAGCCCGGCCACCACGCGGCACTTGGCCAACACCTCGCGGGCCACGCTCCGCACGATCTGCCCAAAGCTGTAATTCGCAATCGCCCGGTGATAAATCTTGGCCCCTTCGTGCTTCCCCAGGCCAATGAGCATCATCTTCATCAGCCCCGATTCGATGTCGCCGACGAAGTTCGTGTGCGGCTTGACGCGCCCCACGACGAGCACATGGTCGGCGCCGAAGGCGTGCTTGTCGAAGTGGACGGGAAATCCCTCGGCCGCCTGGCACACGACGACCGTCTCCATGCTGGCCCGGATCGGGCAGCCGCAATAGGCTTCGGTCACACCGTATCCCTCGATCAGCTCGCGTTGCCCTTCGGCGGTGCCGCCGCCATGGCTCCCCATGGCCGGCACGATGAATGGTTTGGCCCCCAGCTTCTGAAAATGCTCCACGGCCGATCTTGTTATGAGGGCGATGTTGGCAATCCCCCGGCTGCCGGCGGTGATGGCGACGGTTTGGCCCTGCTCGATGCGGCGGCCCAGCTCCAGCCGCGACAGCTCCGCCTCGACGGTGGCCGGAATACGGTCAATGGCTAGGACGGGAGAATCGAACTTCTGGCGAACGCGGAAAATCAGGGGATATTGGGTCATAGCGAGGGAATCGGCAAGGATCGCAAACCAATAGCTAAGAGATTATACGTCCGCCGCGGCCTGCTTGGGAAAGCGCAAATCAGCGGGGCAGGCTTCCAGCCTGCCATAAAAAAGCGGGCCCGGACATGATCCGGGCCCGCCTCGTTTCACAGTATATCGGAACAGCCAATCGCTACGGCGATTTCTTCATCTTGCCAATCCGCACGGGCACACGCGTCGGATTGGCCGGCCCGGAAGGCAGCGTCGGCTGGTCGGGCTTCTGGCCGGTCAGGCCCAAGTCCAAGCCGCCGGGCAGCTTCACCTCCAGCTTAGCCTTGTTATTTACCTCGGCTGATTCCGCGATCCGGCCATTGGGCGAGATCGACGTATCGGCGGCGGCCACCGGAGCGTCGGCATAGGCGAACAGCTCGATCGTCCGGCCGCCCATAATCTTCCCAGGGTCGGAAACCTTAATCGTCGCATTCAAGGTCTTGGACCCCTTCGGCGGCAGGGCGTCGATAAAGCTCGTCCAGCGATGCTGGGTGCCGACCATCACGCTGTTGACGAACGCGCTGTTCGCGCCGGCCTTCCCCTGGTTATAGACCTTGAAACGGACGGGAATCTCCCACTTGCCGTCCTTGAAGACGATGCCGCCGCTGCGCTCGAAATCCTGGGCGACCAGGTCGGGCTTTTCGCCTTCGGCCTTTTCGGTGGCGAGGAGGATCGAGCGGAACTTCCGCCCCAGGCCATCGACATCGGCGCCGTCGCGGTTGGCCATCACGACCATCACCATCCGCCGGTCGGGCACGAGCCAGATGTAGGCGTTGCTCCCCTCGGCCGCGCCGCTTTTGGCCATGACGTGGTTCCCGTTTTCGACCGCCTGGTTGCAGCCCAGGCAATACGAATCTTCCTGCTCGATGCGAGTCATCATCTTCTTGACGTTTTGCTTGGAGATGATCTGGCCGTCGCCGAGCAGAATGCCGAGCTTGAGCAGGTGCATCGGCGTCGCCTGCATGCCGCCGCCCGACGGGGTCCATTCCTTTTTGGGCGGCGTGGTTTCGTCGTTCTGGCCGTTTTTCACCGTGTAAAACTTCACGCGGGCCGGGTCGAGGTCCTCCAGGTCCTCGACCTTGAGCGTCGCCAGACCGTAGGGCGTGCTGATCTTGTCCTGAAGCAACTGGCGGAGCGATTTGCCGCTGGCCGCTTCCAGGCATGCATCGGCAATCGAATAGCCGAACGTGCTGTAGCGGTACGCGCCGACCGGGCCGGCGAGCGGATCGTGCCAGAAGTTGGGAATCGCATCGGCGGCTGTCGCGTAATCTTCCGCGCCCCAGTCGGTGTCGGGGCTAAGGGGCGACTTCGCTCCGCCGTAGTGCCGCACGCCGCTGCGGCAGGCCAGGGCGTCGATGATGCGATAGGTGTGGTGGGCCGGCAAATCGGGCAGGCAGTCGCGGACCTTGGAGTTGAGGTTGATCTGCCCTTGCTCGGCCATTTTGAGCGCCAGGATCGTGCCAACC